>CAZMJZ010000023.1:0-13891 GCA_964566845.1 uncultured Dehalococcoidales bacterium
ATGCAAATATCCACCGTTCCATTAGCCAGCCCGTCAACGATAGCCTGCTGCTCTTTTGGTGTCCGAAACCGACTTAACCCCTCAATTCTTATGGGGAAGGCATTCAATCTCTGGCTGAATGTGGAGAAGTGCTGCTCGGCTAGCACTGTAGTTGGCACCAGCATTGCCACCTGCTTATTGTCCATCACTGCCTTGAAGGCAGCACGGATGGCTACTTCAGTCTTACCGTAGCCGACATCCCCGCAGACCAGCCGATCCATAGGTTTGGCTTTCACCATATCTTCCTTTACATCTCGCTGCGCCTTTATCTGGTCGGCGGTCTCAACATAAGGGAATGAGGCTTCAAGCTCTTGCTGCCATATAGTGTCAGCAGAAAAGGCATGGCCGAGGACGACTGCTCGGGTAGCATAAAGAGCTAATAGCTCCTGAGCGATATCTTCTATCGATTCCCTGACCCTTTGCTTGGTTCGTGACCATTCCTGAGTGCCCAGTCGGCTCAGTGTTGGTGGTTGTTCACCAGCCCCTATATAGCGGTTGACACGGTCTATCTGGTCGGTGGGGACATAGAGCTTGTCACCGCTGGCGTATCCCAAAACCAGGTATTCCTTCTGGCTGCTATTGGTGCTCATTGTGGTAACACCAGCAAACTGGGCAATGCCGTGCTCAATATGCACTACATAGTCGCCCGGGGTCATATCAATAGAGAGCTTGCGATGTGGAAATGGTCGTTTTCTTATCAGCCGCCGCTGCTTGGTAAATCCGAATATTTCAGCATCGGTATATAGGTGGGTGTCATTATTCATAACCCAGCCTTCAGCCAGCGAGCCCTGGAGCAGTGTTAGTGAGCCGGGTGGGGGTATTTGCTTGATTTCGGTAAGGGGAGTGGCAATAATATCTTCCTCTTCAAGCAACTCTGATAGTCGGCTTGCCTGGTGGGTGAGGAGGATAAGCCTGCATTTTTGGTTTAAAAGCTGCTTGACCTTTTTGATGAACCCAGCTAGCTGTCCGACATAGCTTTGGGCGGGGGCGAAGTTTAACTGGTATGGTTGTTCATTATCACTAATACCCCAGGCGGTGAGCGTTAGGCACTGCCTATCTCCTATTCTTGGCTCTAGTTCTTTCCAGGTGAAATATGGTCTGGGAAAATTATGAGGTAGTTCTCCCTGCTCTAGCTTCTCGGCACGCAACTCATTGGCTTGAGCATCCAGGTCTTCTACTGCCAGTTTAATGTTCACCGGTTCATCTAGTATCAGGAGGCTATTTGGGGGCAGGTAGTTCAGGATACTGTCTTTATTGAATAGCGGGGCATAAAACTGGATGTTGCTGGAGCTTTGTTTATTAAGCAGTATAGCCAGTTCTTGTTTAAACTGATGGCGTGTCTCAGGGTTACAATTAGACAGGTCTATATTATTGACGACTGGCTCAAGCTCTGGCTTGTTGTTTAATAGCAGTTCTGTGGCTGGACCAACAGCTATGGATGATACCGCCGTTAGTGAGCGCTGACTTGATGGGTCGAAGAATCGGATGCTGTCTATGGTGTTACCGAGGAATTCGAGCCTGGCTGGTAGGTTACTGGTGGGGGGAAAGATGTCAATGATACCACCGCGGTGACTTATAGTGCCTGGCACTTCCACTATACTTTCCAAGCTGTAGCCCATAGCCTGCCATTGGCTCAGCAGTGTAAATGGCTTAATTTCCATGCCTAACTCTACAGTGTGACAGGTGGAGGTGAAATCACTATATGAAGTTATCTTTTGCATCAGGGCTGGGGCGGAGGTGATAACTAGTGGGGCGGCTATATCAGGCTCACCAGCTATGTTAGCTAAAGCCGACAGCACCTGTATTCTTTCCAGTCCTATAGAGGTATTTGAAGCAATGCGCTGGTAAGGCAGGGCATCGGGCTCAGGAAAGGGCTTTACCTGGCTAGAGTTACCCCAGGTTAAAAGTTGTTCATAGAGCTTTTTACAGTTTTCCGGTCGTGCGGTAACTACCAGCATAGGTAATCGCAGGCTGTGGTGTAGAGCAGCTATGAGATAGTGCTTAGCGGCATTGAGTACTGCTACACTGGTATTGTCCCTTGGCTGTTTCAGGTCATCTGTAAGCTGGCGATAAGCAGGCATCTGTTCAATAAGATATAATAGTGGAGTCAGGTCTAGTTGCATTTTTCGTCCCCAAATACCTATGGGGCTAGCCGAAACGGACTAGCCCTTTAATGAATTTTAACATAGGACGCATTATTAGAAAAGCTATAGATTTTCTTGTCCAGCCACTCTCAGCTTGCTATAATAGCTATAAGTGAAAGAATTAAGGAATAAAAAATCTAACTCGTCGGCTTTGCCCTATCACCGAATTGTGGCTAAGTTGGGCACTTCTCTTCTCACCGGCGGCAGTGACCACTTGGATGAGGATATAATGTCAAGATTAGTCGCCCAGGTTGCACAACTTCATCGGCAGGGGCTGGAGATGCTTGTAGTTTCTTCAGGGGCAATAGCCTCAGGCAGGTATAAACTGGGATTGACCAGGGAGTTTAGAGGTATCCCTTTTAAGCAGGTGCTGGCTTCAGTGGGACAAAATCGCCTGATGCAGGCTTATGAGCAGCTATTCAGTCAATATGATGTTACTGTAGCTCAAGCCTTGCTTACCAAAGCTGACCTTTCCGACCGGGCTGGTTATCTGAATGCCCGCAATACCCTTTTAGCCTTGCTAGAGCTTCGGGTGTTGTGCATTGTAAATGAGAATGATGTGGTGGCGGTAGATGAGATTCAGGAGGCTAAATTTGGTGATAATGATAATCTTTCAGCTATGGTAGCTAATCTGGTAGATGCTGACCTGCTGATAATTCTTACTGATACTGCCGGGCTATACAGTGCTGACCCACAGCGTCACCCCGCTGCTCATCTTATTTCGCAGGTGGACAGCATAGATACAGACATTGAGCGTCTGGCGGCGGAAACACCCACCAGTCTTGGTACCGGAGGTATGATTACCAAGATAGAGGCAGCCAAGCTGGCTACTGCCTCCGGGGTAACGGTGGTTATCGCCGATGGTAGAGAGTCGAATATTATATTACAACTAGCTGCCGGTGAGGCTATAGGCACCCGTTTCTTACCGGCTGCCAGTAAGCTAGAGAGCCGTAAACGCTGGATGCTCAGCGGTCTTTCCACTAAGGGCAAGCTGGTGGTAGACTCCGGGGCAGCTCTAGCGATAAGAAGGCAGAAGCGGAGCCTGCTGGCGGCTGGTATCGAGCAGGTTGAAGGTAATTTTCAGCGTGGTGACATAGTTAATATCTATGACTCTTATAGGTCTCGTCTTGGCTGTGGTATAATCAACTATAGCTCGGCTGACATTCAGGCTATTAAAGGGGCGCACTCAAAAAAGATCGCCACTCTCCTAGGCTACGACTACGGCTCCGAGGTAGTGCACCGAAATAACTTGGTGTTATTATAGGTTTTAGGAGAGTTAGAGAGGCTTAGCCTCTCTTATATAATCAATTCCCCTTCCCCTTATTAAGGGGAAGGGGATAAAGGGGATAGGGTTATGGATAAATTGAGGACAAATGTTCTTTATTTTGGTGACAATTTGGAAATATTATGCAAGTATATTCCTGATAACTCTATTGACTTGATATACCTAGACCCGCCGTTTAGTAGCCGTAAAAGCTATAACACCTTATTTAAGGAAAGTGACCGCTGGTCTGAGGCGCAGATAAAGGCTTTCTCCGATACCTGGATTTGGGACGAGACTGTAGAGAGAACTTACTATGATATCATTCGGGCTGCGCTGCCACATATAGCCAAGCTAATTGATGGTATGCATGGTGTTCTGGGCGAAAATAATGCGATGGCGTATCTGGTTATGATGACCCGTCGGCTAATTGAACTCCGCCGTGTGCTAAAGGATACCGGCTCTCTTTATCTTCACTGCGACCCGACCGCCGGTCATTATATGAAACTGGTGCTAGACTACATGTTTGGACCTAATAATTTTATAAACGATATTGTTTGCTACTATGGAACAGGTGGGGTTGACAGAAGGTGGTCGGGAAGAAAGATTGACACCATTTTCCTTTATGCAAAATCAGGCAATCATTTCTTTAATCCACAAAAAGAGAAGTCTTATTTAGAGCATAAACACGGGTTCTCAAATACTAATATGGAGCATAATGATAGTGGCTATAATACTCGAACTTCTAGGAGAGATATTTGGGATATTCCGGGCTTGCGGGGGAACCAACCTGAAATGTTTGGCTATCCTACCCAGAAACCCCTTGCCCTTTTAGAGCGCATTGTCAAGGCTAGCTCTAATGAAGGGGATATTGTACTTGACCCGTTCTGCGGATGTGGAACGGCGGTGGTCGCTGCACAGAAACTAAATAGACGCTGGATAGGAATTGATATCACCCATCTAGCTATTGGTATAATGCGAAACCGTCTTAAAGATAGCTTTGGCATTGATGCCGATATTATTGGCGGGACAGTGGATTTAGCCTGGGCTAAAGCTCTAGCTCGTCAGGACAAATATCAGTTTAAGTGGTGGGCACTGAGTTTGATTGGAGCCGGACTCCTCGACGAGAAAAAGAAGGATTCCGATAAAGGCATTGATGGAGTTATTCACTTTATAGATGAAGTTGGTGGCAAGCACAAGCGGGTAGTGGTTCAGGTTAAGAGTGGACATGTTGCTGAAAATGCCATTCGGGAACTCAAGGCAGTAGCTGCAAATGATGCTATAGGTGTGCTTATCACCTTTGAGCTACCTACTGGAACGATGAAGACTGAGGCGGCAGAGGCTGGTTTGTACAAATCCCAAATGTTGGATAAAGAGTATCCCAAAATACAGATATTAACTATAGAGGAGTTGCTGCATGGCAAAACTGTTGATATGCCTCCACAGACACAGACCGATGTAACCTTTGCTAAAGCACCAAGAGTTTCTAATGAAGAGGGGGAGAAGTTATCAATAGGGTAGGATTTGAAGGAGAGTCTTAGAGGGGCTTTGCCCCTCTTATTTGAAAACTTACCCTTCCCCTTACCAAGGGGAAATCGCAGACTCGACTCAGAGAGAGGATACAGGGGATAGGGTTACGAGTTAGATTGCTTCGTCGTCCTTCTGGGAAGGACTCCTCGCAATGACCTGAGGATGTTTAGCGTTAAATGTGGGTTTGAGGGGATGGGGTTACCAAACAGAAACTAAGGAGTCTAATTATGGAATTGGCTATTGAGGAATTAGAAGGAAAGGCTATGGCGGCTAAAGCGGCGTCTCGGCGGATGGCTTACCTTTCGTCTGAGATTAAGAATACAGCTTTACATAATATTGCTGACGACCTGTCAGCCAATAAGGATGAAATACTGACTGCCAATAAAATTGATTACAAGAAGGCGGAGGCATCAGGCATGAGTGCGGTTATGCTTGATAGGCTAATACTTAACTCCAGCCGCCTTGAGTCTATTGCCCAGGATGTGCTGGCGGTAGCAGCATTGCCTGACCCGGTGGGAGAGGTATTTGATATGCGCACCCTGCCCAATGGATTGCAGATAGGCAGGAAGCGGGTTCCATTGGGTGTAATCGGCGCCATCTATGAGAGCCGACCCAATGTTACTATAGATATCTCTGCCCTTTGCCTGAAGTCGGGTAACGCCATAATCCTCAGGGGCGGTAAGGAGGCAATTCATTCCAATAGTGCCTTAGCCAGGGTGGTTCATGATGCTATTGTAATGGCGGGAGTACCTGATGGAGCGGTGCAGTTTATTCAGAATACCGACCGGGTTCTGGTCGATAAAATGCTCAGGATGCGTGACTTAATTGACCTGATTATCCCTCGAGGCGGAGCTGGTTTGATAAATCTGGTTGCTGAGAATGCTACTATGCCGGTAGTTAGTGGTGGGGTTGGTGTTTGTCATACCTATGTGGACAAGAGTGCTGATATAGATAATGCAGTGGCTATCGCTTTTAATGCCAAGGTGCAGCGACCTACGGTGTGCAATGCCCTGGATACCCTGCTGGTTCATACCGATATTGCTCAGCACTACCTGCCTTTGGTGGCGGCTGAGTGGGCAAAGGCTGGAGTGGAGATGCACTGTGATGAAAAGGCTTTGGCTATCCTTGAAGCCTATTCTTTATTTAAGCTGGTGCCAGCTACGGGTGGGGATTGGGGAAAGGAGTATTTGGCGCTTAAGGCAGCGGTTAAGGTAGTAGATTCTCTAGACGAGGCTCTAGGGCACATTGAGCGCTATGGCTCCGGGCATTCTGAAGCTATTATTACTAAGGAATATCAGGCGGCGATGCGCTTTCTTAATGAAGTAGATGCAGCCTGTGTCTATGTCAATGCCAGCACTCGTTTTACCGATGGCGGTCAGTTTGGCCTGGGGGCTGAGGTCGGTATTAGCACCCAGAAATTTCATGCTCGGGGTCCGTTAGGAGTAAAAGAATTAACTACCTACAAGTGGATTATCTTCGGCAGCGGGCAGGTGCGACCTTAAACGCCTAGCCCATCCTCATTGCTTCCAGGGCAGCTTGCTGAGCTTCAAACAGTTGCTTGATGCCCTTTTCAGCTAAGGAGAGTAAGGAATCAATGGTCTCCTTGGTGAAAGGCTTACCTTCAGCCGTGCCCTGAACCTCAACAAACTCACCCTGGCTGGTCATCACCACATTAAAGTCAACGTCTGCATTGCAGTCTTCATCATAGCACAGGTCTAATGACTGGTAACTATGCACGATACCAACGCTGGTGGCAGCTACTGCACTCTTTAGCGGTATAGATGGTATTACCCCCATATTTACCAGGGTTTGGATAGCTTGGTATAGGGCTACATAGGCGCCAGTAATAGCCGCTGTTCTGGTGCCACCGTCTGCCTGTATCACATCGCAATCTGTGATTAAGGTTCTTTCTCCTAGTGCCGTAAGGTCGGTTATTGCCCGCAGTGAGCGTCCAATGAGGCGCTGGATTTCTTGACTCCTGCCAGCTATCCTGCCCAGTGATGAATCACGGGGGGTGCGGGTAACGGTGGCACGGGGCAGCATAGAATATTCAGCAGTAATCCAGCCACTACCTTGCCCCCTGAGGAAACCTGGCACCCTGTCCTCAACACTGACCGAGCACAGCACTTGTGTCTTCCCCAACTCTATCAGCGCTGAACCTTCAGCAAAGCTCTGCATTCCGGGGGTTATTTTTACCGGTCGCAATTCATCCCAGCTACGCCCATTGGACCTTTTCATATAATCTTCCCTTCTAACTTGTGATTTATGCCGAAGTATAGCATTGATAGGTGATAGTAGCAATCAAGTGTACTCGTTCATATGAACAGTGATACCTCACCTCCTTCCTTGTCATTGCGAGCCGAAGGTGTGGCAATCTCAGTGGTGGGGCATTCTTAGAGATTGCTTCGGCACTTTGTGCCTCGCAATGACACAAAAGAGGGGGAGGATTTTATAAAGAGGGGCTTCGCCCCTTTTAAACAACCTTTTTTAATATATAACTATATTGTATACTTTTAGTTAGGCGATATTTGAGGTTATAACATAATGTGGAATTTGGATGATGAATCTAGATATGTAAAAGTGCACTCTTTTACTATACCGAAAGCCTTCACCTATGCTGATACAAGAAAGGGTCATACTGATATGGATAAGAGAGAATATATTCGAGCCAAAGCTGCTGAAAGTTTCCCCAACAATATCCCTAGTATTAAATGGTTGGCGTTTCATATTTTTGTAAAAAAGGTTGGTGGTAGACGGTTCGATATTGAAAACGTCCCTAAACTTATCGTAGACTCATTTTGTAGATGGCAAGTTCAATAGGATGGGTCAAACTATGAAAACTTGTGTCTCTTCGATGATGATACACTTGAGCATGTAAGAATAATTGAGGTCGGTGGAATGCGAAGCCGAGGAGAGGATGCCACCGAAGTGGAAATATTCGGATATAAAAAAGAATAGCACAAGGTGTAATGCATCATGAAAAGTTCGTACTTGGTGGAAATAGCGTCATGAATATTAGCCCTGAAATTGTTAGCCTGATAGATGAAGTTAGGAATGACCAAAGCCACGGGGCCAGCCAGTTAGCAAGGCAGACAGTTGGTGTATTGAAGGTTGCTGCTGAGAGCAGCCATGCAGAGAGTGCTGAAGAGTTTGTGCAGGAGCAGAAGGAATTGGGAGAAAGATTGATTGCCACTCGTCCAGCTATGGCACCCCTATTTAATATCGTCAATCGTTTTCTTAGCATTATATCGGCGAAAGCCACAGGAATGGATTTGAGTTCAATTAAACGGCTTACTATTGATAGGGCTGATGAAGTAATCAAGGATTCATTACAGGCTGTAGCTCAGATTGCAGAATATGGCTCTAAGTTGATTGCTGGTGGCGACATAATAATGACTCATAGTTATAGTTCAACAGTAGTAGCAGTGCTAAAGGATGCTTTTACTAAATATAAAAGTATTGAAGTGATTACTACCCGTTCAGGACCAGGTCGCAGTGGTGAGATTAATGCCCGGCAACTTGGTAGTTATGGGATACCGGTTACTTTTATTGACGATGCGGCTATAGGGCTTTATGTGTCAATGGTGAATAAGGTTATAGTCGGTGCTGATAGGGTATGTGCTGATAGTAGGGTGGTTAATGGAATAGGCACTTATCAGCTAGCCTTAGCTGCGGAGAGAAGCGGTATCCCATTTTATGTATTGTGTGAGACGCTAAAGTTTGACCCCAGGCTAAACAGTACGCAGGTTGATTTGGAGGAGAAAGAAACATGGGAAGTGGTCGAATCGGTGAAATTACCGCCAGAAATTAAGGTTAAAAACCCCGGCTTTGATATTACACCTCTGGAGCTGATTACCGGGATAGTTACTGAAAATGGGTTGCTTACACCTGAACAGGTTATCAGCTATGTGGAAAAAGAAACCATTTAGTGGTAACTAATACTTGTAGACCCGAGCCAGAGTTTCCTTGAGCATAGGCACAGTTTGGTAGTTATCAATATCTTTGGGGTCTGTCCACTGTGTCTCTTTATGTTCCCAATCAATCTTGATTTTGTCTCGGTCTTTTATGTGAAAGAGATAGGGGTTGACCACCCATTTAACGCCGAGCTTCTCATCTTCAATCGATAATGGTTTACCCTTTTTTACTAATTTGAGGTCTTCCCGGCATAAGCTGGTTTCCTCTTCAATCTCTATTAGGGCTTGCTCATCGGCAGTCGTCTTTGCTTCTATATGGCCACTAACTCCTGCCCACATTCCCTGATAGCTGCCAACTTGCACACTGCGTCGTAAAATCAATATCTCATTATCAGATTCAAGAAAGCAGGTAACGACATGTTTTTCCTGTAAATTGTTTATCTCCCTCACCCCCTTTATCCCCCATCTCCTTGTCAAGGTGAGGGGGAGGAATTACTTCGAAAGTGTTGATAGAACCGCTCTCCAGAGGCGAGTCGCCGTGGCGACCTTTGGTGAGCTTCGTACCTTCATTCTTCCCCTGATTAATGGTGCTTATTTTAAATTCATGAGGTATTCTCTCAACCAGCCCAGGGCGGCATTGGCAGCGTCTCGCTTGTTTTGCTCTCGGTTTCCCTGGAACTTATGTTTCCGACTATAGGTTCCAGCCTGATGGGATAAGCCAACGTAGAATAGCCCTATCGGTTTTTCGGTAGTAGCACCGGTGGGTCCGGCGATACCGGTGTCAGCTAGACATATATCGGCGGCTAATGCTTTTTTGCCACCTCGTGCCATCTCCTCAGCTACCTGATGGCTCACGGCACCATATTGGTTAATGGTAGCCGCCTTTACCCCGATTACCTTAATCTTGACCTCATTGCTATAGGCGGTGACTGAACCCTTATAGTAGTCTGAGCTACCAGGGATATTGGTTATCAGGTGGGATATTAGCCCTCCAGTGGCTGATTCGACTATTCCCAGGGTTAGTCCTTTCTGGCTAAGCAAATTTCCTATCTCTTGCTCTAGGCTGAGCATGATTTATATAAACCTTTCCATTAGGCTATTAGCAACCATTTCTCTTTATAGCCATCTAAGTATATTCTCTTTAACGAACTCAAAATTACTCTTTACCTTTTCAGCACCAGTTATGATATCCATATGACCGGGAAGTAAATACTCAATTTTTAGTCGTGATAGCTCTTCTATAGATTGCTTGAGCTGTTCACCATTGCCACCGGGTAGGTCAACCCTGCCTGTATTTTGGCTAAAAATGACATCTCCACAAATCAGAATCTCCTGCTTCTTATTGTAAAAGCAAATACTATCCAGGGAATGCCCGGGTGAGTGGATAAGCTCTAATTCCACGTCTCCGCAATTTAGCCTGTTATTATCCAGGTAACCATCCTCCTTGAACCCTACTGATGGAAGACCAAGAATTCTTGATACTTCTACGAGGGTTATATCACAGAACTTCTGGTGTAAGGGGTGGGAGAGAATTTTAGCTCCAGAGGTTTCCTTTAAGGCTTTGTTTGCCCAGCAATGGTCGGGGTGGAGGTGGGTATTAGTGATAATATCAATATCTTCAGGGTCAATACCATCTTTGACTAAATCATCTATTAGTGCCGGTAGGAACTCGGTAAGTCCAGGGTCTATAACAACAGTGAGTTCGTCCTTAATTACATAGGTATTGCAATCTAATATTCCTTTTTCGGGGTAAAAGTATAGGTTATCTGTCATTTTCATGTTACTTACTTATTGATTATATAATAACTATGGGCTAGAATAAAGCCAAAAAGGAGGTTCTATTATGGGAATCGTAGCTTTAGTTCTTGGCATCCTGGGTGGGCTGTCTACAGTGATGGGAATTCTTACTGCGGTAAAGGTAGCTCCGATATTTATTGCCGGGGAAACGGCTGCTGCCTCAGTTGCTTATAGCATGGCAAGCTGGGGACTGTTAGCCGTAATTCTGCTTCTGGGCTGTATTGCTGCCCTTCATGCTCATGCTCATCATGGATATGAATAGCTGAGATTATTGGCTATGCCCAATTTGGGGAATAAAGCAACTATTTCGCTGCGTGTTTACCCTGGTGCCAACAGGAGTGAGGTGATAGGCTTTAGAAGTGGGGTATTGCAGGTAAATGTGTCAGCGCCGCCAACCAGAGGTAAAGCTAATAGGGAACTCATAACTTTGCTCAGCCAGCTTTTGGAAGTAGGCAAAGGCAGTGTAAGTATCATAAAGGGTCACACCATTAGGAATAAGGTTGTGGCTATTGATGGTTTGAGCCGAGAGGAAGTTATGAAACGGTTTTCATCTAAGCTCTTTTCTTCCGGCGACGCCAGAAAATAACACCAAGTATAGTCCCCCATATAGGGCTAAAGATTATAAGCCAGATGGCGGCGACACCTAGCCACTGCCCAAAGGTAACAATCCCACGAACAGCGGATTTGAGAACCTCCAGGGCATTCCAGCCGGCACGAACCAGTGGCTTGGCTGTAGCCACCGGCTTCAGATAGACTGAAATTAGGGACATTGATGAGGTTCGCTCCAGATACTGCATCCGACCCTTGATTTGCTCTATCTCACTCCGTACCCGAGACAGGCTTTCATAAATTCTGAGGATATCGTCCACATCCTCGGCTTTTTCCAGAAGGGCTAGGTATTGGCTCTCCGTTGCCTCAGCATTGTTGAGCCTGGATTGCAGGTCAACATACTCCTCAGTCACATCCTGGCTATCAGTGCTTTCCGAGGTTACTCTTACGGCTAAGTCCCTGATTTCGGCTAGCGCCTGGTCAAATTTCTCATCAGGCACCCGAATAGAAATCCATCCCGTTCTATCCTGTTCCTCACCTGAGATTCGGGACGATACCACATAGCCGTCAAGACTTACCGCTAGCTGGGCTATCTCATCCCGGGACTCAACCACGTCATTCACTACCAGTGACATATCCCCGGTGCGGACTATCATCCGCTCTTCGGCTGTTGATGGCAAATCCACCGCCCCAGCATCCTTATAGTCCTCTCCCCCTACCGGTGGTATTGATGTTTCGTCCCATACCACCTGCGAAGGTGCCCTGGCGCAAGAAACCGGCACCAGCAGACACGCCACCAGCATCAATCCTATGAGTAACCTTTTCATAAAAAGCCTCCTGCTCATTGTCCGTACTTTATTATATTATAACGCTGGAGTGGTGAAAAGGTTAGGGTGATTTATTTATCAGTGGACTGAACATTTTTGGGTTGATACCAGTGGCAGTTGGGCAATAGAGGGAAGGGACGCGAGAGAAATCCTAGATTCCGCGAATAGGGGCGCGAAACTTGCAGAAAGCAAGGGTTTGCAGTTGTTCATTTGGGAGCTTGGTGGGCAGGATTTATGGGATTGGTACAAAGAAGAAATACTAGAAAATCAATAAAATCCGTGAATTATAGGGTAAGCTGTATTTCGATTTCAGCAATACTCGCCTCTTCACATTTGCCCAAAGCCTTTCGCCATTAGTAATGAATTCTATGGTGCCGTGCGTAAGAGTAGTGGCATAATCGTAGCCTTTGGATTACTCTTGTATGGTATAATTGAAGAAGCCTATACTCAGATTGAAGGACGATATGTAGATGAATGCTTCCAAATTCACTGTTGGTGAGCTTTCACGGCGCACCAAGATAGTATGTACAATTGGTCCGGCTAGTGACACCCCGAAGACCTTAAGACAGCTTATCAAAGCTGGTATGGATGTAGCCCGGCTCAATTTTGCTCATGGTACTCATCACCAGCATTCGGCACTCATCAGCCACATCCGCTCTATCTCCCAAGAGCTGGGTCGTCCCGTTGCTATACTGCAGGACATACCCGGTCCCAAGGCAAGGACCGGAAGGCTAAAGGAGGCAAGTGTTGACCTCGATGAAAGCACCGAGTTCATTCTGACTACTAGAGATATAGAGGGGGATGAGCGTCAGGTATCGGTGAGTCTTTCCTGCCTGCCGGGAGATGTGACGGAAGGAAACACTATTTTCCTTGGTGACGGGGCAATTCAGCTTCAAGTGGTTGAGTCCGGTAGGGAGGATATAAGATGTAATGTGATAAAAGGTGGCACTTTGCGACCGCAAAGTGGCGTTAATGTCCCAGAGGTTAGGTTAAGTACACCTTCAGTGACATCCACTGACCTGGCGCATTTGAAGTTTGGATTGGAGCAAAGAGTGGATTTCATAGCTTTGTCTTTTGTCCGCCAGCCTGAAGATATAATCAGCCTCAAGGAATTCATTATAAAGAATCATAGCCAGGCGATGGTGATAGCTAAAATTGAGAAACATGAAGCGATGGAAAACATAGATAGCATACTTGACACTGCTGATGGGGCTATGATAGCTAGGGGTGATTTAGGGGTTGAAATACCTATTGAACGGGTGCCGCTGGCTCAGAAAGAAATAATCCAAAAATGTAACCACTTGGGTAAACCAGTAATCGTTGCTACTCAGATGCTAGAATCTATGGTCGGCTCAATACGTCCCTTACGTGCCGAGGTAAGTGATGTAGCCAATGCTATTTTTGATGGCGCTGATGCGGTTATGCTTTCTGCTGAGACTGCTATTGGTTGCTACCCGGTAGAGACGGTAAAGATGATGACACGCATCTCTATTGAGACTGAAACATCGCTGCCGTATAGTCGGATACTTAGGGAAATGTGGTTAGACTTGGAGCCTAGGACGGAAGATGCCATGAGCTATAATGCCTGCCATACAGCCCAACAGCTTGGCGCAACTGCTATTATTGCCTTTACTACTTCGGGCAGTACTGCTCGGCGTGTTGCCAGATACCGTCCACATGCTCCCATATTAGCTATTACCACTAATGAGAATACAAGGCAAAACCTTATGCTTACCTGGGGTGTCTATCCCTATCTAGCCCCTGAGGAGAGGAATCTGAATGAGCTTCTAGTTAGCGGAGTAAAAATAGCAGTGGAGACCGGTATTGCGA
>CAZMJZ010000023.1:13991-16434 GCA_964566845.1 uncultured Dehalococcoidales bacterium
TCCACCTTGACCCACAGCTTTTTGCCATCGGTGACGAATTCTATGGTGCCGTGCTTATCGGTACGGAATATATTCTCTGAGCCTATCCTCTCTTTTAGTCTCTCCAGAACCTCATCGCCAGGATGACCATATGTGTTATCGGCACCTACCGAGATAACGGCTAGCTGAGGGTTGACCACTGCCAGGAACTCATGGCAGGTAGAAGTATCCGAGCCGTGGTGAGCTACCTTGAGCACAGTGCTATATAGGTCAGCTCGACGGTTAATGAGCTCAAATTCTGCCTCCTGCCTTATATCGGCCGTAAGAAGGAAACTCACCTCACCCATACTCAGACGCAATACCATGCCGTTATTGTCTATATCGGAACTAGTGTCAGCGAATAGTATTTCAGGTGGGTTGAGCACCTCTATTACTACTCCCTTCCCTAAGTCAATCTGCTGTCCGGCGTGAGCTATGGTGTATTTAATATTCTTTTCTTCAACTAACCTGAGCCATTCATCATATATTTCGGACTTAAAATCCAAATCAGGATAAAGCACCTGCTTAACCCTGTATCTCTGCAGAACCTCTACCAGCCCAGTAACATGGTCAGCATTGGGATGAGTCAATACTACAAGGTCAATAGTTCTGTCCCAGAAGGGAAACTTTTTGCCTAATTCCAGGCTTATTGCCTGGGGGCTGGGACCACCATCAATAAGAATATCCTGGTGGGCTGGGGTTTGAATCAGTATGGCGTCACCCTGTCCGACATCAAGGAAGCTTATATGGAGATTATCATCGGGCATAGTGGCAGCAACCAGTGATACCAGGATAGCTAACACCAGCAGTGGCGGGATAACCCATTTCTTGGGTAATCTGGAAATAAAATTGGTGACGCTATTTCCACCTGATTTGGCTAAGGTCAAGGATTTGGTGGTCAATGTAATCGCTTGATGGCGGTGACCACTGAACCAGATGACAAGGGCAAGGACTGAATAGTAAACCCATATCAGGGTAGTGTTGATTGAGCCTACCTCAATGGATGAGAGGGGAAAGGCGGCGAAGCCATTAACTACCAGGAGGATATATGACAGGAAGAGCCAGGCTAGCCAGGCTACAGCCTGGGCGATAGGTTGGGCAATGAGTCCCAAGCCGCCGGCTAAAGCCCCGGTGATAATGACGCCAGGTAATGCGGGCAGGGCAAAGAATGTGGCTAGGGGAGCAACGAATGAAATAATACCAAAGTAGTAGGCAATGAGTGGCCAGACAGCCAGGATTGCCCCCAGGGTTACACTAAAGCTGTCGGTAATGAAATAGGCTACTGGTGTTACTGCTCTATCTTTACCTAGAGTCCTATTGACACTTTCCCTAGCTAAATCTCGGATAGGTGGGAAGATAAAGATTAAACCAGCCATAGCCAGAAAGCTCATCTGGAAGGAAGCAGTCCACAATACCTGGGGGTTAATGCCTACCATTATAGCCGCTGCAAAGGCAAGGGAGGTGATGGCACTACGCTGTCTACCTAAAAGCTCAGCAGTAAGAAAAAGACTAACCATAATTGCGGCTCTGACTACCGGGGGGTGCATGCCGGTGATTAGGGCATAGAGCCAGATTGTGCCCAGTGCTAGCCAGATGTAGATGTAGCGCCTCCTGCCCAGGACCCATATACCGAGGCTAAGCATGATGCCAGCTACAATGCTGAGGTGGAGACCGGAGATAGCTAGCAGGTGAGCAGTACCGCTGTGGACAAAAGCGTCATAGGTTGGTGAGGGGATATTACCCCGTTTGCCTAAGACAATACCCTGGGCTAGTGATGCCTGTGGCTCGGGCAAAACTTCAGCCAGGGTTTGGGATAGGCGGTTTCTTAGTGAATAGACCCACTCCAGCGGCTCAAAGCCTTTCCCCTTCTCCAGAGTTTCCATTTTAGGGTAGATCATAGTGGAATAGATTCCCTGGTGTTCCAGATAACCTTTGTAGTCGAAGTCATCAAGCTGGGACGGGGTTTCCAGTTCCCCGGTCACGAGGAGCACATCGCCATAGCTATAGGTAGGGTATCGGGGCACAAATAGTAGAGCCGTTCCTGAAACCTCTCGCCACTCTTTATCCACTCTTATATTTGTAACTGATAAGCGGAGGTGGACTGTTTTATCTCTAACATCCGGGTCGGTGTTAACCATCCCCTTGATTTCTACTGTACCGTAGTCGTTATAGAACTGGAGGCAATTCTTATCAATATTGGGCAGGCTTGACTGATAGCAGAAGGCACCGCCGAAAAGGGCAATGAGACATAGGCTGGTTAAGATTATTATTTTACGGTGTTGGTGGAAGAAAAGCAGGGGAAGGGGGATAAGTCCGGTGAGAAGGAGGACTAAGGGCAGACTGAACTTTGACCCTAAAAAGAAGCCAATCACCCAGGCGCAACTAAGATAGATAAGTGTCACTATCTTCCATCCTGAATATTAGT
>CAZMJZ010000024.1:0-15750 GCA_964566845.1 uncultured Dehalococcoidales bacterium
ATGGCACAGCGAGGGGGTAGTGTGGTAAGTCATGTGCGAATAGGTCACCGGGTCTGGTCCCCCTTGATCAAAGAGGGTGAGGTCGACATACTAATTGCCTTTGAGAAGTTGGAGGCGGCTAGATGGGGGCACTACCTTCGCTCCGGAGCCATAGCCATCGTCAACAACCATGCACTTCCGCCACTGTCTGTCAATTTAGGCAATGAGCACTACCCCAGTGATGAAGAGATAACCAATATCTTGAGGCAGCGGTCAGACCGCATTTATTTCGTCAATGGCACTAGCCAGACCAGAGAGTTGGGTAACATCAAAACGCTTAATATGTTTATGCTGGGATGTGCCTCACTTTTCCTCCCACTTAAGGTTCATGTTTGGAAGGATAGCATCTCTCAGCGGGTATCAACGAGTATGCGGCAAATCAATATTACTGCCTTTGACCTAGGTAGAAAGGAAATCCGAGATGTCCATAGCTGACAGGATTCAGAAAAGTATGGCGCAGGGGTCATGGGTCAGGAGGATGTTTGAGGAGGGAGTTAGCCTTAAACGGCAGTACGGTGAGGAGAATGTTTTTGACCTCTCTCTAGGTAATCCGGTGATGGAACCTCCGGTTGAGTTCCATCAGGAGCTAAAGAGGCTGGCGGAGAATCCCTCACCGGGGATGCATAGATACATGGAAAACGCTGGTTATCCGGAGACAAGAGCGGCGGTGGCAACACAGCTCTCACTGGAGACAGGTATAAAATTCACTATGAACGATATTATCATGACTTGCGGGGCGGCGGGAGCATTAAATGTGGTGCTGAAGACAATACTCAATCACGGGGACGAGGTCATCATATTTGCTCCTTACTTTCCAGAGTACATCAACTATATTGATAATCACGGTGGGATAGTCAGGATTCTGCCTACAAATGAGCAGTTCATACCCAAGCTTGATATTCTCGAAGCTACCGTTGGGGCTAAAACCAAAGCGGTGCTCATAAACTCCCCCAACAATCCCTCTGGCGTTGTATATAGCGAGGAATTCGTGCGTCAGCTTGGGGAGTTGCTCAGCAAAAAGGAAACTCAATACGGGACACAGATTTTCCTCCTTAGCGATGAAGCCTATCGCAAGATTATCTATGACGGCTTAAAATATCCGTCACCTTTGCCTCATCACCCCCATAGTATCGTCGTCACTTCTCATTCCAAGGATTTGGCGCTGCCTGGCGAACGTATTGGCTATATCGCCGTAAATCCCGCTTGCAGCCAGCAAAAGGAAGTAATAGATGGCTTCATCTACTGTAACCGAACACTGGGATATGTTAATGCCCCGGCTCTGATGCAACACTTAGTGAGCCGTTTGCAGTCGGTGACTGTCCCTGTAGCCGAGTATCAAAGGAGGAGAGATTTCTTATATGACCATCTTAGTGAGATAGGCTATTCGGTAATGAAGCCTCAAGGGGCTTTCTACATGTTCCCCAAATCACCGCTGGCAGACGATGTTGCCTTGGTCAGGGAGCTACAGTCGTGGCGAGTGCTGACTGTGCCCGGTAGCGGCTTCGGGACACCAGGATATTTTCGTATATCATACTGTGTTGATGACAGGACACTGGAAGGTGCCATAGCTGGTTTTCGTAAGGCTGCCCAAAAATTCAATTTGTGTTAGCCCCCTGAAACAGTCCTTTATTTCTTTTCAAGACTGAAGACAAATTGGGAGGTATTAGGAAATGACAAGGAATACCAATACTGAGTGGAACCCGCGTAGAGGTCTAATCCTAGAGGGTATTATAAACCCGCGATGCGACCATGATAGACAAGATTTACCGAACCACGAAATTATCCTCTATAAGGATACTGCTACCGGCAGACCCCAAGCTGGGGACGAAATTGTCTTGATTGACATCGATAGTGAGCGATACCCACACAAATGTACGAAAGCGGATACTAGCAAGCGTACCACTGTGGGGCAACCCAGTGAAATCAACCGATGGTTTCGTAAGTATTATACGGCAACTGATGTCCGGAAAGGTGACGATAGGCACAGAGTTTTCCTAGAGTATACCGATGTCGGAGTTGAATTTAAGATTTATACTTCAGAACAATGGAACGAGGGGAAAGTGAGGAATTATGGATAAAATGTCAAAAGAGGAAGAGAAGTCGTCCAATAGTGTGGCGGAACTGATAGCCAAAGGGAAAAAAGAGCCTATCGCCTCATATCTAAAAATGCGTTTGCTAGAGCTTACCCCAGGCTATGCTAAGGTAGCCATAAAGCTAGTCCCCGAATACCAAAACTTCAATGGTCTAATCTTTGGTGGTATTGTTATGGCAGTAGCCGACCAAGCGTTTGCCTATGGCTCCAATTCTCTAGCCCATCCCAGCATTGCCTCTCAGTTCAACATCCATTTCATCACCGGTGCCGCAGTGAATGATGAACTAACTGCCGAGTGTCGGGTAATAAGGAGTGGTCGACGGGTTGGTATCTCCGAGATGGTTGTGACCAACCAAGACGGCAAACTTATCGCCAAAGCCACCGGCACAACTATTCCCGTGAGCTAGAGTTAGCCGCTCGGTCTTTTCTCTAAAATACCAGAAACGCTGGGATGGTATTGAGGACACCCTAGAATCGAACATTGATTGCCCTTTCCCTGAGACTGCTCATTAACCTCATTGCCCAATGTTTTATTATAAAACCTACCCCTCTGTCCCACTAGATCCTTAATTAGGCAACCCTAGTACCTATCATGGTTACAGGAGAAAGGATGCGCTCGCCATAGGCGACTTTATCGATCTATCTTTAACTATCCTTGTCTGGGTTAATAATGTGGGGGTTGTTTAAGTACAAAAACCGCGATTTTATTAAAGCTAGGCATTCCCCCACTCAAAGCTACAGCATTTGCTTTTTGGACAATCTCGTCAGTACCTCTTCCCAGAATCTCCCCGCTCACGCTATCAAGCGGAATATCACAAACTCGCCTTGCGTAGCCTTTGGCTCGACTAGGCAGGGGATCAAGAGTGATAGGTTCAGCAACCAAAACCTGAAAGGGGTGAAGGAGTCTCCTCGCTCTTATATTGACAGACTGATTTTCCTTATGATAGACTAATCCATCAATCAATAAGCTAAAAAGTTTGTAGCAATGGCTATTTTCTGTCAAAGATTGGAGACAACTGCCTTCATCTTTACCAGGCGCACTTCGGTGCGCTTGGGGGGTTTTGATATGCTTATTTAGCTAAGTAAATTTGTTTAACTAAATATAGTTTGATACAACAGTACCTTCCAGGCGGGAGGTACTGTATTTTTATATAGAGATAGCGTTTCCAAACTATACTCTAGGATGATGAGCAAAAATACAGGTAATACGATGACAATGGATAACAGGGATACAATTCCCAAGCTCATTCGGGGTAATTATGAAAAATGGGGACACCAGACAGCTATGTGCATGAAAAAATTCGGCATCTGGCAGAGGTATAGCTGGGAAGATTATTATGAAAAAGCAAAATACTTCTCGCTAGGTCTGGTGAGTCTCGGGCTTAAGCATGGGGATGTGGTCTGTATTATCGGGGACAACGAACCTGAATGGTTTTGGGGAGAGTCCGCCACTCAGGCGGCCGGAGGTATCGTCACCGGCATCTTCGTTGACTCCATACCGTCCGAGGTAAAATATATCGCCGAGCATTCTGAAGCCAAATTTGCCATAGTTAATGACCAAGAGCAGACGGATAAGTTTCTGGAAATCAAGGGTGAACTACCTTTTCTAAAGAAGGTTATCTACTGGGACCCCAAAGGTCTGAAGAATTACGATGACCCTATCCTTATCAGCTTCACTGAAGTGATGAAGCTGGGCAAGGAATATGGAGATACACATCCTGGTTTCTTCGAGCAGAATTTAGACAAGGGCAATGGGGACGATACCGCCTTTATTTACTATACATCAGGAACCACTGGCTTACCTAAGGGAGCCATACTTACCCACCGAGCCTTGATAAATACGGCTCAAGGGTTCATCAGCCGCTACCCCTTAAGTGAAAAGGATGATTTGATTTCTAACTTCCCGGCGGCTTGGGTAGGCGATAGTTTTTTCGCTACTATTCCCCATCTACTTACCGGGGCAAGAATTAATTTTCCTGAGGAACCAGAAACCATCACTGAGGATACCCGAGAGGTCGGTCCCAACTTCGTGATATATGGTCCGCGGCAATGGGAAGGTCTGGTTAGTGAAATTCAGGTAAAGATGATTGACGCTAATCCCTTAAAGCGCTTTTGCTATAACCTATTCCTGCCGGTAGGTCATAATATTGCCGATGCCAACTTCCAGAACAAGAAACCAAGTCTGTTTTGGCAAGCTCTTCACGGGATAGCCTATATACTTGTATTCAGACCACTTAAAGATAAGCTAGGACTAAGTAAAGTCAGGTTTGCTGTCACTGGAAGCTCGGTATTAAGCCTGGACACTTTTCGGTTAATCCATGCTATAGGTATTGAGTTGAGGCAGAATTATGCTAGTACCGAAGCTGGCTTCATCTCTTCCCATGGTAAAGGTGAAATATGGTTTGAAAGCGTGGGGCGACCAGCACTTAACACTGAGGTCAGAATAACAGACGAGGGAGAACTCCTAGTTAGAAGTGATTGTATGTTTCGTGGCTACCATAAAGACCCCCAAAAAACTGCGGCTACCTTAATAGATGGCTGGTGCCATACCGGGGATGCCGTCAATATTAATGATGACGGACATATGATATTTATGGACCGGCTGGATCATATGGGTGAGCTAAGTTCGGGAATCAAATATGCTCCCCAGTATATTGAAGGCAGGCTCAGATTCAGCCCATATATCAAGGACGCTATGGTCATCGGTGGTAAGGATAAAGATTTCGTCTCAGCCATAATAAATATGGATTTCACTATGGTAGGCAAGTGGGCGGAACGTAATCGGTTGCCTTATACCACCTTTGTTGACCTATCACAGAAAAAAGAGGTTGCTGCTTTGGTGGAGAATGACTTGGTGCGAGTAAACAGCTATCTGCCTGAGCCAGCCAGAGTAAGGAAATTTGTCCTGATGCACAAAGAGTTTGACCCTGATGAAGCCGAACTTACCAGAACCAGAAAGTTGAGAAGAGAATTTATGGAAGAGCGGTATAGGAACCTGATAGAGCGCATTTATAGCTATGGAGAAGAAATAAAAGTTGAGGCTGCGGTAACCTATCGAGATGGCAGAAAGGGAATGGTGACCACCAGTATCAAGGTAAGAACCGTATCGGAAGGACTTACCGAGAATGGCTGATCTTCTTCAATTTGTGATTACCGGTATAACCGTGGGCATGGTTTATGCCCTTATTGCTTTGGGCTTTGTTTTGGTCTGGAAATCCAGCGGCGTCGCCAACCTGGCACTGGGGCAACTGGTATTGATTTTCTCATGGTTCACTTATGGGATGCTAGTTCAGGCTGGACTTCCCCTCTGGCTTGGTTTTGCGCTAGTTATCCTATTCGCCGTGGTTCTGGGCTGGTTAATTGAGAGAGTTGCTCTACGTCCTCTCATTGCTCAGCCCATTTTGTCTCTAATCACGGTAACACTAGGATTAGCCTATTTTATTGAGGGAGTAGTAACCTTCATCTGGCCCAAGAGTGTGGCTGCTTTGCCACGTCTATTCCCGCAAGAGCCTATTCACATTGGCACGGCGGTTGTTTCTCAGGCATACCTGTGGGCAGCAGCTATCTCCTTAATTCTATTTGGTCTTTTATCCCTGTTCTTTAAGTATCATAAAATGGGTATCGCCATGAGGGCAACTGCTGATGACCAGATGGCAGTCCAAGCCTGTGGCATTCCCGTAACTAAAATTTTTTCCCGGTCGTGGATGTTGGCCTGTATGCTGGCTGCTATTGGCGGCGTTCTTATGTCCAGCATCGGCGGCATCACCTATGGACTGGTTGAAACCGGGCTCAAGGCGTTTTCGGTTGTAATATTAGGTGGACTTGATTCCTTCCTGGGCGCTATCATAGCCGGTCCGATAATCGGACTAGCTGAAAATCTTGGCGGCGGTTATCTAACACCATTAACCTGGCCCGGGGTTAGGGAAGTTATCCCGTTCATTATTATCATAATTGTTATGTTCCTGAAGCCTTACGGGTTATTTGGCGAAGTCCGTATAGAGAGGATATAGCAGAATGGATTTACCCTGTGGCACACGCGGTTATAGCTATGCCGAAGACATGGCTATCATACGAACCAAAACACAGTGGGCACTGTTTTTAACCCTTCTGGCTTTGCTTCTTACTATGCCTTTGTACGTAAGAAGTGACTATTGGCTCGGCGTAGCCAACTTGATTGGCATTACGCTTATCGCTGCCACCGGGCTTAACATCTTAACCGGATACTGCGGGCAATTGTCTATTGGTCATGCTGGCTTTATTGCTGTTGGTGCCTATACCTCGGCTGTATTAACCAACCGTCTTGAGCTCCCTTTCGTGGTTGGGTTACTAGCTGCTGGGTTTACTGCCGGCCTCATCGGGCTTGTCTTTGGTATTCCCTCAATGAGGGTCAAGGGCTTTTATCTGGCAATTGCCACCATTGCCGCCCAGTTTATCATTATCTGGGTTATCAACCACTGGGGAATAACCCACGGCACTAGTAGTTTAATAGTGCCCTATGCCTCCATAGGGGGATTTGTCTTCCGCAGTGAGGCGAGCCAGTTTTATCTTATTATAGGCATCGCTATCCTCTGCACCTTCTTTGCCAAGAACCTAGCCAGGGCCAGGGTGGGCAGAGCCTTCATTGCTATTAGAGACAATGACCTGGCAGCGCAGGTAATGGGCATTAATCTCTTTAAATATAAGCTGCTTGCCTTCTTTATTGGCTGCTTTCTGGCCGGAATAGCCGGCTCACTCCTCGCCCACTGCTTTTATGGGTCACTACTTGCCGAGTATTTCAGCCTGAAGGAATCAATCCTGTACATCGGGATGATAATCATTGGTGGTCTGGGCACTACGCTGGGACCTATTCTTGGGGTGCTCTTTGTCCGCCTTCTCCATCAAATATTAACCGTGGAGGTTGTTCCCTTCCTGGAGGGAGCATTGACCGCCTTACCCGCTGGATTCGCCACCGGTATAAGCCCTATGCTATTCGGTCTGATAATTATCCTGTTTCTGGTCCTTGAGCCTAGGGGACTTGCCCACCGCTGGAATCTGTTCAAGTCTGCCTATCGACTGTGGCCATTCTCATATTAGCTGAAGGAGGGGGGTATAAAGTAATGTAATGCTTAATTAAAGTCGAGATGATTTAAATTAACAAGGAGGATATAAGATGAGAAACAAAAGATTACTAATTATGGCTGGAACTATCTGCCTGGCATTGATTTTGACTGTGCTGCCATTAGCCAGTAGCTGTGGTGGCGGAGCCGAAGAGCAGACGCTCAAAATAGGTATATCCACACCTTCATCGGGTCCCGCCGCTGAGAAGGGAAGCCCCATGGGACATGCCAACCTTGATTGCTTTGAATATATCAATAATGAGCTGGGTGGCGTTGCCGGATACCATGTTGATGTGGTGTGGTTAGACAATGGCTATGATGCTTCCACAGTAGTCACCAACGTCAAGAAATTCATGGACGAGGGCTGCTTAATGTTTGCCACCGCTTCATCGGCTATGATGTCAGCAGCTATGGAAACCGCTAACAGGGCGGAGTTTCCTGGACTAGCTTCCTTTAGTTCTCCTTCACTGTACCGCCCACCGCAGCATATTTATGGGCAGATGCCCGATTACGGTGATGATGCTTTAGCCTTTGCTACCTTTTATATGGAGAATATCTGGCAGGGTGAGGGGAAACCCAAGTTTGCCCTGCACCTGCTCAATAACTCTACTGGTTATGGAGCTCGAGATGCATTCCAAGCTAAGGCTGACGAATTAGGTATTGAGATTGTTTCTGTTGATGAGCACACAACAACCACTACCTCTGAGATGGAATCTCTAACCCGTATTGAGGCTCTGAATCCTGATGTCCTGTATATCTCCAGTACGCCGGCACCTACGGCTGTCATTATTAAAAATGCCTATGAGCTAGGTATGTATCCCGGCGTAACTGTTGCTTGTGGCCATGCTGGTTTAACCAAAGTCTTGGTTGACATCGCCGGAGCTGACGTTGTTGAGGGTGTTTGTGGTGTCTTTCCCACGGTGAATTGGGGTGACGATGTGCCAGGCATGGACAAGATGACCGAATACTGCCAGACACTACACCCCAATGACTATGGAAATATGGACTATATTACTTCTTGGGCGCAAAGTCTAATCATGGCTGAGATTCTACGATTGGCAGTAGAGAATGCCGGCTATGATGTATTGGCTAAGGGAGATGTAGAATCATGGCGAGCCATCGAGACCCAGGGCATCCAGAAGCTGGATAACTTTGATGTCGGTGGTCTACACGGACTGGTAAGCTATACTCCAGGCGACAATAGACTGTCCAAGTCGGTCAGAGTTTTCCAGATAGAGGACGGTGAAATTGTACCCATTAGCGCTTGGGTGGAAGCGCCAATGGTTAAATACGAAGAGTTTGACTGGTTCGGCCAATAAAATAATAAGAACGGGTAGGGGCTCCTGTCTGGAGCAGGAGCCCTGCCAATTTAAGGTTTAGTATGCTTAAACTGAATAATATTGAGGTCGCCTATCTTAATGTTATACGAGTACTACATGGCGTGTCTATAATTGTGGAGGACGGTTCGATTGTTGCCGTGCTCGGAGCTAATGGTGCCGGTAAAAGCACCACCCTCAAGGCAATATCGGGGCTACTACATATTGAGGAGGGGGAAGTAACCGATGGCAGCATCGAGTGGAATGGAAACCGAATTGATAAGAAAAGTGCCGAAGAAATAGGCAAGCTGGGCATTATTCAGGCACTAGAGGGACGCCATGTCTTTGGGCACCTCAGCGCCGAGGAAAACCTGCTGGTCGGAGCTTTTCATCGCAAAGACCGTCGTGCCGTTAGACAAGACCTGGATATGGTTTATGAATACTTCCCACGACTCAAGGAGCTTAGGCATAATACCGCTGGCTACCTTTCAGGAGGCGAGCAGCAGATGCTGGTCATTGGTCGGGCAATGATGGCTGCCCCTAAGCTAATGATGTTAGACGAGCCATCGCTGGGTCTAGCACCACTGCTAGTTGAAGAAATATATAATATTATCCAACGGTTTAATATTGAACACAAAACATCAGTCATCCTCGTAGAGCAGAATGTCAGAGTTGCCCTGAGTATCGCCCAATACGGTTATGTTATGGAAAATGGTCGAGTGGTTCTTGACGGTCCGGCAGATTTCCTCAAGAATAATGAGGATGTGAAAGAGTTTTATATGGGGCTATCGGCACTGGGCACGAAGAAGAGCTACCGGGAAGTAAAGCACTATAAGAGGCGAAAACGATGGCTATGAAGTCAGGTAATCAAGACGAGTACTTTGATGAACTGGAGATAATGCCGACGGCGGAAAGAGAAAAATATCTTAACCAGCGGTTATCTGAGACTATAGAGCATGCTTACCACCATGCTCCCGTAGTGAGGGAAATCTTTGATAAGGCAGGGGTAAGCCCATTCCAGATTCGCTCCACAAAAGACATGGAGAAGTTACCCATTATCAGAAAAACCGACCTGATAGAGAGGCAAAGGGTAAATCCACCTTATGGTGGGTTCCTGGCTATTACCCCCGAAGATATTGACCGAATATTTATCTCACCCGGTCCGCTGTATGAGCCTATTCAAACTGCGGCTATTAAATGGTTTGCTAAGTCATTTTGGGCTGCCGGATTCAGAAAGGGAGATTCGGTTATTAACACATTCACCTACCATATGTCTCCGGCTGGTATTCTGTTTCACGAAGCGTTAAGGGATTGTGGGGCAACCGCCATACCCATGGGCACAGGCAACACTGAAATTCAGATTCAGACCATGTATGACTTGCAAGTTACCGGGTTCGTGGGCACACCCTCCTTTCTAATGACCCTCATTGAAAAGGCAAAGGAAATAGGATATAACTTCCGTCGAGATTTTGCTCTTAAGCGCGCCTGGTTTACCGGTGAGATGCTATCCCCTTCACTGCGCAAAGCTTTTGAGGAGGATTATCAAATTGATACCGCACAAGCTTATGCTGTTACCGAACCAGGTGGTGCCATCGCCTATGAATGCCATCAGAAATCGGGGATGCACCTTATGGATGAATATGTAGTAGAGATAGTTGACCCCGAGACAGGAAAACAGCTAGGACCTGAGGAGATAGGTGAAATAGTGGTGACCCCGATTCATAACAAAGGTTGGGGACTTATCCGCTTTGGCACCGGTGATATGTCATCCTATTTTACCGAACCCTGCCCCTGTGGTCGAACAGCCAACCGGCTGGTGGCTATCGTCGGTAGAACCGGCGATGCCATTAAAGTGAGAGGTATGTTTGTCGTGGCTAAACAAGTCGAAGAGGTAGTTTTCATCTCTAAGCCGGTTTCTAGATACCAAATAGTAGTTAGGCGTAGGGGGCAACGGGATGAAATGACCCTTAAGGTTGAGTTGAAGGATGAAGCCATAGACACGAAAGAATTAACCGATGATTTGAATAAAGGGTTCCAGAATCTTTGCCGGGTTAAGATAGATAAGATTGAATTTGTGGATAAGGGTACTATCCCAGAAAAGCATCACAAAATAGTCGATGAGAGAACTTGGGAATGAGGTGGATATATTAAGACCTACCTCTGGTACTCTCCCAAATAGGCTGATATGACTCCTGGGTTGGCCCTAATCTCAGCCGGAGCCCCCTCAGCGATTATTCGTCCAAAATCAAGAACCACCACCCTATCTGCCAAATCCATGACCACCTCCATATCATGCTCAATAAGAACAACACAACTTACTCCATCCCTCAGAACCTTCGATTCGGGATAGGTATCTCCCTGTCCCTCAAATATATCAACGATAAACCGGGCAATATCCTCCTTCTCTTCTAGATTCATTCCCGCCATTGGTTCATCAAGAAGCAGGACTTTCGGTTCCAGAGCTAGGGCTCTACCCAATTCAACCCTCTTGCGCATTCCATAGGGAAGAGCACCAACTACTTTCTTTCTAATTGGCTCCATTTCTAGAAAATCTATGATGTCCTCCACCGTCTTGCGATGTTCAATCTCCTCCTTATGAGCCCAGCCAAAATATAGGGCACCACTGACGAAATTCTGTTTCATAAGAACATGTCTCGCCGCCATAATATTGTCCAGAGTACTTAGCCCTGCATACAGCTCGATATTCTGAAAGGTTCTAGCCAGACCAAGCTGAGCTGCCTTATCGGGACGGATCCGGGTAATTCTCTGGTCTTCATAATATATTTCGCCCTTTTGTGGCTTGTAGAAGCCATTTATGCAGTTTAATAGACAGGTCTTGCCAGCACCATTTGGTCCAATAATCGCCAGAATCTCATTGTACTTTATGTCCAAGCTAACATCGATGAGAGCCTTCACCCCTCCAAAGGAGAGTGAGATATTATCAACTCGTATTTTCACTTGGTTTTCGCTTCTCACCTATAGCAACCTCCTTACCCTGAGTGTCCTTTCTTAGCCTCCTCGGAAAACAGCTTGCCCTTATACTGGGTTACTCTAGGACATTCCGGACCGGTACACTCCAACCGCCGTTTTAACCGCCTGCTTTTCTTTTCAAGTAGATTGAGCATCTCCCTACTAGGCTCACCATACTTCCCATAGCCAGTACATTTTGTCGACCAATCCTTGTAAACCATCAAGGTTACTTCTTCATCCACCGCGTCACAATAAATAGTAATTGCTGTTATCTGCCAATTAACCATGCTTATCTAAAGACTCCTTATCAGCGTTTATCATATTATCATTGTCTAAACTGGAATTCAACAGAACTCAAAGGAATGAATAGATAATACCCCCTAATCCGTGAGTCTATATTCAAAAAGCCCATCACGTAAGTGTCATTGCGAGTCATTCGGTTCATCCTTCACCCTTTGGTGAAGGATAAAGGACGAAGCAATCTCACTTCCATTCCAGAGATTGCCACGTCGTCCTTCTGTGAAGGGCTTCTCGCAATAACAAGTGAAATTTCCCTTGGAAAATCCACGGATTATGGAATACCCCCCCCTTCAACTATTGACAAAAGCTATAGTATGAATTCATTATTAGCATACAATATATAAGAAAGGGGGTCGCTATGGCTTGCTACTTACAGCTCGTTGTTCTTACCGATAAAGGAAGGAGGAATTTTGAGGAAAACCCCGAGTGGATTAAGGAGCTAAATAAAGATATGGAACTTATGGGGGTCAAAATACTGACTCAATATGCACTTCTGGGTCAGTTTGATTTTGTCAACATCATTGAAGCTCCTAGCGATGAAATTATCGCCAAAGTGGCAATAAGATTGAGTGCGACGGGAACTGTCCAACCTATGACGCTAGCTGCCATTCCTTTGGACAAGTTGATTGAGACCTTGAAAAAGGATCCGCATACCCCATGGTAATCTCCACTGAACCTGATATATTCCATATTAGATTTAACTTTTCCCAAAGAGTAAACACTTTGATTTTACACACGAAGCATAGGTTTTTACTAGATGTATGGAATCTTCATATATAGTGCTAACCGATAGCTTTACGCTAGAGCATCGCAGTCTCGCTCATTGAACTGCCAAAGAGATGCACTGGAGTTGATATAGATAGCTAAAGGAGAGAGAAGGTGAAAGACAAGAGAATCATTGTATTGATACTCTTATCCATCCTGCTATTATCAACTCTCGCCTGTAGTGACGGTGAAGATATAACCCCTACGCCAACGCATGAACCATCGCCAAAGGATACTATCACCGTGCCTGAAGCTGTCGACGGTAAGTGGGAGCTGTGGGTAAACGGCACTCACCTACGTGGAGCTAATATCTACCAGCGCCGTGTATACCCAGAGCTGGATGGGCCCACCTTCATAGGCTCTGGTACCGTTGGACCTCCTTACGCACAGGAGGACTTCGACCGGTTGGCAGCGCTGGGCGCTAATTACGTTAATATTTCCCATCCCGGACTGTTCACCGAAACTCCACCATACACATTAGAGCAAGCCATCCAGGACAATCTGGATAACCTGCTTAATATGATTGCCAGTGCGAATATGTTCGCTGTAATCAGCTTCCGTACCGGTCCAGGTCGTAGTGAGTTCACCTTTTTTTATGAAGAGGTCGGAGAATGGTTCGATGAGAGTTACCTTAATGACTCGGTATGGCAGGAGAAGGCAGCACAGGATGCCTGGGTAGCGATGTGGCGCTACACGGCAGAACGCTATGGCAACAATCCCATTGTCGTCGGCTACGATCTGATGGTCGAGCCCAACGCCAACGAGGTTTGTCTCGGCATCTGGGAACCGGAGGAGTGCTACCCAGATTATGCTGATACTCTATATGACTGGAACCAGCTTTACCCACACATCTCAGCGGCTATTCGCGAGGTTGACTTGTACACACCAATCCTCATCGGCGGAATGAGTTATAGTGCCACCCAGTGGCTTCCTTACCTTCAGCCAATCGAGGACGAACGCACGGTCTACACAGTACACCAGTACGCACCATATAAATATACCCACCAATTTTGGAAATCTCACGAATCCACTTATCCAGGGGTGTTCGATACAGACTGGGACGGCATTGATGACCACTTCAACAAAGCTTGGTTGGAGAATCTACTGTCTACGGTTAATGATTTTACGGAAAAACATGACGTGCCGGTGGCAGTAAACGAGTACGGTCTGATGCGATGGCAGCCCGGTGCCGCCAAATTCATGGATGACCAGATGGAGCTTTTTGAGCAATACGACATGAACTATGCGCTATGGTGCTGGGAACCGTCTTGGTCACCATGGGTGGAGGAAGTGAATGCATTTAACTTCCGTTTAGGTCCTGACCCTAACAACCATGCTGAAGTCGCCTATAGCGACCTCATTGCGGTCATTGTAAAATACTGGGGACGCAACACTAAACGCCCTTTCACAGATGAAACCTTAATTCCAACCGTGGCAATGGAACCGTTGCCTTTATCCCAAGTCAAATACTGGGCATATCAGCTCCAGGATTTGAGTGAACCCGGCGCAGTGGATAAACTCGACAAATCCAATTATGACATGTTGGTTCTAGAGCCAACCAGAACGGACTGGTCATCCGATGATAGATATTTTAATACTAAAGTGATGGTCTCACAGCTAAGAAATTCCAAAGCCAGTGATGGCGTCCACCGCAAGATGCTCATGGCTTATATTGATATTGGAGAAGCGGAAAACTGGCGATGGTATTGGACATGGTCCAGAGTGTGGGGCAAAGGTGAGCCGCGACCAGCCGATTGGCCAGATTATATCTTGACTCACGACCCCGACGGTTGGGAAGGGTGTTTCCCTGTGGCTTACTGGAATGAAAAATGGAAAGACATCGCCATATACGGGAGAAACCACGATAGCAATCCTGACCGTGATTACAATAGCATTATTGATGAGGTCATAAAAGATGGTTTTGATGGTATTTACCTTGACTGGGTAGAGGCTTTTGAGAATGATGCCGTGATAGCGGAAGCCCAAAGACAGGAAAAGGATACGGAAGTCGAAATGATCCAATTTATCCAAGAAATAAAGTCTTATGCTACCCTCAGAGATCCAGACTTCATTATCATACAACAGAATGCCGCTGCCTTATGCGAGGGGCATTCTGAATTGTTTTCAGTAATCGATGCCATCTCGCAGGAGGCTATCTGGTACGATGGGAGTGCCTTCGACGACTGGAATGCTCCAGATGGATATGACATCGCCAATGATTCGTATCTGACTGACTATTATTTAGAATATCTTGACCAATACATAGAAGCTGGTCTCACGGTGTTCAACTGTGAATACGCTCTTAGACACGCAGATAAGGCATATAGTGAGTCTTACAGCAAAGGGTACACCCCTTATTGTACCAGGAGGTCGCTGTCAAGGTTGACCACTACAACTCCTCCTGGGTACTGAGATACAGTGGCCAATTTCATACTTAGCCTAATAACCTGTTTGTGGTTTTTTTCGCAAGTGCGCCAATCAGGCTAAAAACTCGCCCAAAATGGCGTTTTGTTCACTTAATTGTATTTTCACACCCAATAGAGTCATTACAATACAGACAGTACAGTAACTAATCCAGCAATAATAAGGTGAATACCAATAATGTGAGCAATTACCCAAGGACAGACGAGTATAATTATTCCAGCGACATGGTGATTATACCGGCAATAAGTCCGCCAATTGAGAATAAGCTACTTATCATACCATCTCTCCTCGATTTTAATATTCATATTGCATGACATTCAACTCCGCATAGCGATAAGGTAAAATACCACTATCCTGGGCATATAGCTATTGACATTATAGACAAGAATAGTCTATCGTACGTAATAAAAAGGAGGTATTACCAATGGAAGCATACTGCATGAAATGCCGAACCAAGAGGGAAATGAAGAAAGCTAAGGCAATAATCATGAAGAACGGCAAACCAGCAACTCAGGGTGTATGCCCGGTATGTGGCACCAAGATGTTTAGAATCGGGAAAAGTTAAAATATTATATATGAGGTTTACAAATAAGGCTGGGTATTTGCCTATTTGGCATATTCAGCCTTATTGTTATTTGTCACCTAAAATGGTCAATCGTTAAACAGATGTAAATTTACCCTTCGCTTATCACTCAAGTTCCATGCTCCTTCTTACGCAGAGCCTCCCGTCGTGCAGCTAGCTTAGCCA
>CAZMJZ010000025.1:0-15141 GCA_964566845.1 uncultured Dehalococcoidales bacterium
ATCAGCCCCTATGCGCCACGAATGTATAAAATAATGATTGACCCTGGTAAAATTGGCAGCGTAATCGGCACCGGAGGCAAAACAATCAGGTCAATTACCGCTGAGACCAAGGTGACTATTGATATTGACAATGACGGTACCGTGATTATTGGCTCACCTGATGAGAAAGCAGCTCGAAGAGCCATTGAAATCATTGAAAGTTTAACCAAAGAGGCAGAAGTTGGTGGTATCTATACCGGGAAAGTAACCCGTTTGCTAGACTTCGGCGCTATGGTAGAGATTCTTCCCGGCAGAGAAGGTCTGGTTCACATAAGTGAATTGGCTGAATATCGAGTACCCAAAGTTGAGGATGTAGTTAAAGTAGGTGATGAGGTCATGGTTAAGGTGATTAGTATTGATAATCTGGGGAGGATAAATCTATCACGACGGGCTGTGTTTGAAAAGCTTTCTCATATGCAAGGAGCTAAGGTAAAGGATTCACTGAATACAGACTATCCATTTAAAAAACGAGGTGTTCGCCCCCCAAGGGACAGGTAGCGCTATTACAAGGGTTAAGTTATGAAACCAATAAGGGTAGTAGTTCACGGTGCATTAGGTAGAATGGGTCGAGAGGTGATTAATGCCCTATGCCACGAACCTGAAATGCAGGTCGTAGGTAGTGTAGAACTCCAGGTTTCTGATGACCATTTACCTTTGCCCGATGGCTCTGGCACGGTGCCTATTTCTGCTAACCTAGATTATATTCTCACCGATTGCCAGCCTGATGTGCTAGTAGATTTCACTACAGCTAAGGCTACAATGCCGGCAGTGCGTACTGCTACTCAGCATGGGGTTAACCTAGTGATAGGCACTACCGGGTTAACTTCTGATGAACTTAGTGAGATTGACCGTTTAGCAGTAGAGAACAAGGTGGGGGCAGTAGTGGCTCCAAACTTTGCTTTGGGGGCAGTTCTGATGATACACCTAGCCAAGGTAGCCTCTAAATACCTTGACTACGCCGAAATTATAGAACTACACCACCACCAAAAAGCTGACTCTCCATCAGGAACTGCCCTATCTACAGCCAAAGCAATGGCTAAAGCCAGAGGTAAATTATTTTACCAGCCCTCAGCACAAGAGAAGAGCTCGCGTAGCCGAGGAGAGCAAGTTGAAGGTGTTACTATTCATAGCGTCCGCCTACCTGGTCTCCTAGCACATCAAGAGGTCATCTTGGGCGGACCAGGGCAAACATTAACTATCCGCCATGATACTATCAGTCGGGAATGCTATATGCCAGGCGTTATACTAGCCATTAAGGAAGTGGTCAAACACGAAGGGCTAGTCTATAGTCTGGATACTCTGCTCGGCTTATAGGAGGGAATAATGATGGAGTATAGAGTGGCTATTGCTGGTGCCACCGGATTGGTAGGGCAGGAATTTATAAAGGTATTGGAGCAACGCAACTTCCCGATGTCCTCAATTCACCTTCTAGCCTCAGACCGCTCGGCAGGTAAGAAACTATTTGTCAATCACCAGGAGGTTGAAGTCAAGGAGACTGTTCCCGAGTCTTTCAAGGGGATAGATATTGCCCTCTTCTCTGCTGGCGCTGAGACTAGCCGCCATTTCTCACCGATAGCCGCTCAATCAGGAGCTGTAGTTATTGATAATAGCTCTGCTTTCAGAATGCATTCCGAGGTTCCCTTGGTAGTACCTGAGGTCAATCCCGAAGACATCAAATGGCATAATGGGATTATTGCTAATCCAAATTGCTCCACTATTCAAATGGTGGTGGCTCTGTATCCTTTACACAAGGTTAATCCTATTAAGCGCATTGTCGTTGATACCTATCAAGCAGTATCAGGCACTGGTTCAGCAGCAATAGAGGAACTGACAACACAAGCCAAGCAAGTTCTTAATGGGCAAAGCACTATCCCCCATGTTTACCCTCACCAAATAGCCTTTAATGTCCTGCCAGAAATAGATGTTTTTCTGGACAACGGTTATACTAAAGAAGAATGGAAACTGGTAGAAGAAACAAGAAAGATAATGCATGCTTCTGACATAGCTATTTCGGCTACTTGTGTGCGAGTTCCAGTATTTACGGGACATAGTGAGGCGATTCATATAGAATTCTCCCGAGTGATGTCCCCCGATGAAGCACGACATATCCTTGCCCAAGCCCCAGGGGTTAAGCTATTAGACGACCCGATTATTAGTCTTTATCCTCAGCCGTGGTCAGCAGCCAGCAGCGATGAGGTTTTTGTGGGACGTATTCGTCGAGATGCCTCCCACCCCAATGGTTTAACTATGTGGGTTGTTACCGATAATCTGCGTAAGGGGGCTGCTCTAAATGCCGTCCAAATTGCTGAAGAGATAGTTAAGAGAGATTGGATACATCCGGAGGATAAAAAATGGAAAAACTTGGGCGATTACTAACCGCAATGGTAACACCCTTTGACGACCGAGGGATGGTTAATTATGAGCAGGCGAAGAAATTAGCTTTGGCTCTGCTCGACTCAGGAAGTGAAGGTTTGGTAGTCGTGGGCACAACTGGAGAATCTCCCACCCTTACCCGAGAGGAGGAGATGCACCTTTTTGCTGAGGTCAAATCAGCAGTCGGTGAGCGAGGGTCAGTGATAGCTGGCACGGGTAGTAATAGCACCACTGAAGCCCTAGAGGCGACTAAAGGAGCAGAGAGAATCGGAGTTGATGCCTGCCTATTGGTAGTCCCCTATTATAATAAACCTACTCAAGAAGGCTTATACCAACACTTTAAGACTATTGCTCAGGGCACTAATTTACCCTGTATCCTTTATAATGTGCCGTCACGCACCGTTACTAGCCTAGCAGCCGAAACCGTCATCAAGCTAAGCCACATAGATAACATTATCGGGGTAAAGGAAGCCAGTGGTAATCTAGGCGGAATTTCTAAAATGATTACCGAAACTGGGGATGATTTCCTGATATGGAGCGGTAATGATAGTGACACCCTGCCCATACTAGCCCTGGGTGGCTACGGGGTGATTAGTGTAGCCTCTCATCTGGTTGGCAACCAAATAAGGGAAATGATAGATAGTTATACCAGTGGTAAAATTGATAAAGCCGCCGAGATACACCGCCGCCTTTTACCTTTAGTTAATGCCCTATTTATTATTTCCAACCCTATTCCAGTTAAATATGCCCTTAACTATGTTGGCTTTAATGTCGGTAAGCCGCGCCTGCCCCTCACCGAGCCTGATGAAAAAGCAGCCGCCTTCATTAGAGACACGCTGAAAAACTATCATATTGACCTGCGGGTATAGGCGGGAACTACTGTCCTGCGACACCCTGATTAAAAGATACAAGAGGTTTGTTCCTGAGAGTAACAATAAGTAAGTAGTTATACCTTTTTATATGGGGATTAGCTGCGGGTGGTACTGTTTAGTACCACCTTGTCTTTTGTGGTGGTGGAAAGTTCATCAGCAAAAATGTTTGCAAACGTGTGCTTTCTATTCAGGTATACCCAACTGTTTCTTTAATTGTGGTTTCATCTTTTTTAAATCCAGTTGACCCCTTGTGTGGGCTTCCTTAAGTCGAGCTTCTATCTCTTTCCAACCCATTCGGTCAAATTTACCATGTCTGCTGAGTAAATAGGCAAAATACACAACTTGGTTTACCGACAGATTAGGTACATCACGATGATAGTGGTTAAAGTTAGTATATGCTGTTCTGGCAGGTTTTCTTAAGGGCATGAAGTTAATCTCATTGATATAGTGTGTGCTTAGCAGGGCATAGTCAAAATCATCTTTTATGCCATTACTCATAGACACGAAGGCAGCGATAATATCAAGCAAATTTGATTGGTTGTCAGAAATCTCCCACAAAGAGAGGGCATTATCATCTGCCCTCAAATCCCTTACAATACAAGAAGGTAACTCGTTCTCTTGAAGCCATGAACGATAGTCGGGATTATCCCATTCAATGTTGCTATGTATTGCACGTAGGAAATAAGGCATTTCATTAGTATGTTTCAAGACTTCGAATTGCTACTTTAATATTGCTTTTCAAGATTGGAACAGCTTCTGTTTCAAAAAGCATACGAATTTGAGGTAAAGCTCTCCGGTCGTCTAAAAATGAAAGACCACTAACCGCTCCATCACGGATAATTGCAGAGTCGTCTTTAATTAAGCCCATGAGAAGTTGATAGCGTTCCTCTTTGGTATTCTCATTTTCTATTCGGCCTAATGCTTTCAGTGTTTCGGATATTATATCGTTGCTAAGGTCGAATTTTTTAATTAAGTTATTAATAATACGGATAATAGGTTTACCATTGGCTCGAATCAGTATAGCAAGAGTGTTCGTAAACTCATAGGCAATATCCGCATCAAATTCTTCGTGCTGGTATGAGTCAAAGATGTTGAGGGTATTTTGTTCTAATTGGAGGTCTGAAAATAACGTATTTTGTTCATATGTTGTTTCATCAGGTAAAAGTGGTTCTGCTTTGTGACCAAAATAAGAGGCGATAAATCCCGTCGCGCTCTCTGCATCTATATTGACCGGAAATAAATAATTATATAGGGTTTGAATCAGTAAAAATATACTGCCGGATTGCGCTGCTATTCGGGGATTATCCTGAAGCAGGAAATAGTAGTAACCGCGATGCTCTATTTGGGGCAAATTGGCTAATTGATATTCATCAAGAGTGGAAGCTTCATATTCAGCAGTGACCATACTACTTATCTCCCTCAGTCGATATTTGGTCTACAAGTTTATTTAACTCTTGAAGTATTGGGGTCATTTTCTCTTTTGAGAATATTCTCTTGTTATACTGATGGGTATTAACATCAAGTTCCAAACGAGTGGCAACATAACCTCTTTTATCAGAAATTAATTCTGGCTTATCGCCAAGCAACAATCCAAATCCCACAAAGTTTACAGCGTTCCATTTTGAAAGCCTGTTAATCATGAGCTCTGGTTCAACCGTTGATTGTATTGGGCGGTTGATTTGATAAAAGAAGTCAGTCGAATTTTCAATATCTAGCGTAACATGATGTAAAAAAGCACTTAATTGCTTGTAGGCTGATGCTTTATTGTCACTGACAATTAATGAAACAGAACCTAGAGCTATCCTATTGGTTTCTGGTACAGCATCTGAAGATAACCAATCGTTCATCATCTTAATAAACTGACCTTTGATTTCGAATAAAGAACCAAGGGTAGGGAATGAAGCAGTTTTATGTTGTTGTTCTTGTGATGGTGACAAAATCCAGTTAATCCTTAAAGGGTCAGATCTGTGAGTGAGTGACCCAAGAACAACAGTACCGTTCTCAACAATTATGTTTGCTCTAGGTTGAGAATCAACTTTCTCTGGCTTCTCTCCAGTAAGAGTCTCCCAAAGAGGTATTACAGTTTCGATGGGTTTGGCTCTGAACAGTGCAAGACGAAGCGATTCTACTTGCCAATCAATCAAGGTTACATCCTCTGTTACAGTGGTTATTTAGCTTTGATAATTTAATGCACGGTTATGTTGCTGTCAATACATTAAACTCTAGTTGATGAAAATGAAGCGTCTCTTTATTAATTATATCACTTTGATTCGTTTATGCCAAGAATAATTTGTGATTTTTAACTATTGACACCCTGATTATATAACAGGCATCTTGTGGATAGTTTGCTCTCGCTCTGGTCCTACACAGATGAGGTTGACCGGGCAGGATATGAGTTCTTCCAACCTAGTTAAATATTGTTGAGCCTGAATAGGCAACTTCTCATAGTCGCGAATATTGGTGGTGGGGGTTTGCCAGCCTGGCAGCTCCTCATAGATAGGTTGACACCTTTCCAAGGCAGCTACATTGCCCGGGAAATAATCAATGGTATGCCCATCCAATTCATAGGCAATACATATCTTCAAGCGGGGAAAAGTATCAAGAATGTCGAGGCGAGTGATTGCTGTCCCGGTGAAACCATTAATTCGGGCGCTAAAGCGAGCGGCAATGGCATCAAACCACCCGCAACGGCGAGGTCTACCGGTGGTAGTGCCATACTCATGAGCCTCTTCCCGAATCAAGTTACCAGTCTCATCCTTCAGTTCGGTGGGCATGGGACCGCTACCCACCCTGGTGCAGTAAGCCTTAAACACCCCTAGAATGCGACTAATCCGGGTAGGACCAAGACCAGCACCTAAACATCCTCCCCCCGCCAGCGGTGAAGAGGAGGTAGTATAAGGATAAGTGCCAAAATCTGGGTCAAGCAAAGCCCCCTGTGCCCCCTCCAGTAGCACCAGCTCATCCCGGTTCAAGGCTTCCTCCATCATTATTGTTGTCTCCCGGATATAAGGAGCCAGACGCTGTCCATATTGACAATATTGCACATACACCTCGTCCAATGACAGAGGTCTAATTCCGTAAATCTTGGTCAGAATGGTATTTTTATAGTCAAGGATGAAACGAAGTCGTTCCAGTAACGCTTCTTTATCTAAAAGGTCACCACTTCTAATACCAAACCTGGCTGTTTTGTCAGTAAAAGCAGGGCCCACACCCTTACGGGTAGTGCCTAATGCTTTCCCTCCTCGTGATTCTTCCTCTAAACCATCAAAGAGGATATGATATGGCATAATTAAGTTAGCCCTGTCACTAATAAACAGTCTGGTGGTATCCACGCCGTGCCGGTTAAGCTCGTCTATCTCATCAATTAGCACGGAGGGATTAACCACTACTCCATTACCGATAATACAAGCACTGTGGGGAGCAAAGATGCCAGAAGGAATAAGGTGCAGCCTGAACGTCCCATGGGGATTAACTACAGTATGTCCCGCATTATCACCGCCAGAAAAACGGACGACCACCCTTGCCTTCTGAGCCAGCAGGTCAACCACCTTGCCCTTTCCCTCATCCCCCCACTGCCCTCCAATAATAGCAATAACCGGCATTATTCCTCCTTGTAAGCTCTCCTTCTACTTAACACCACAGACAGCGCTGCAAATAAAAATCACCCACCTCGATTTTGCCACTCTGGATTGAAGCCGACGAAATTATGTTGTTATTGATAGCAAAGCGAGCTCGCAGTTGTTTCCTTTTGTCTCGTCTTCGGGAAATTGCTTTGTCACTCTCCTTTCGCTTCACTCAAGGCTCCGGCTCACCCTCGCAGTGACTGGTTGATTCTTGTTTGTTGCCATACATGAAGTAATCTCTGACCGACGGTGATAAAGCTAAATACGGCTATAATAGCTAGAGCAATAATCAGGGCATAAGCAAACTGACTTAGCAAAAGACCTAGCGCCAGCACAATGACCCTCTCGGCTCGAGTAAATAGCCCCACTTGACACTCCAGACCCAATGCTTCCGCCCTCGCCTTAACATAGCTAACTAAAAGTGAACCAACCAAGGCAACGCCAACCAGTAACATCGGGATAATCAACTGTTCGCCGGCATATAGCCATAAAATACTGAGAAGCAGCACTGCCTCAGATAAACGGTCAAGGGTAGAGTCAAGGACAGCGCCAAAATGACTAGTCTGACTCTTGTGACGAGCCAGTGCTCCATCCAGAATGTCAAAAAAACCAGCTAGTAACACCATCAAGCCAGCGGCAAAAAGGTGTCCGGTAACAATAAATGCCACAGCACCAACAGCTAGTAAAAAACCAAACCAGGTTATGGCATTAGGTGTTATGGATGTCCTTGCTAGAATCCGTACCGCTGGTTGGGTAAGATAATAGCTTACAATCTTACGAACTTCAGAGAATTTTACCATTGACCATCCCTTTTCTGGGATAACACTGTCCAAGATGTCTTACTCCCTTAAGCTGAGGTTGACATAGCCTCAAATTCCGGAAATCGTCTCTGCCATGGGGGTTCACTAAGTAGTCTAACATAGTAATTTAATACCCTTTCGGCAATATGTTCCCAGCCATAATCGTCAGCTTTAACTCTTCCTCTAGCCCCCATCTCCTGCCGAAGTGATTGGCTAGTCATAAGAGTAATTAGAGCCTGGGCTAAACTTTCCTTGTCTTTAGGCGGCACCAGCAATCCCTCAACACCGTCAGTTATCAGGCTGGCATAACCTTCTATATTTGAGGCAACAATCGGCTTACCCGTAGCCATAGCCTCAAGTAAAATAATACCAAAACTTTCCCGACCGGTAGCTGGTGCACAAAAAATGTCGGCTGTCCTATAATATCTAGGCAATTCATCATAGGAAACATGACCCATAAAAACAACATCCTTTAAGCCACTAGACTTAACCTGCTTCTCATACTTGCCACGCAGCCTGGTACCAGGACCTACTATAATAAGACGCGAGTTAGAAATTTCTTGTTTAACTCTCTTATAAGCCTTAATCAGATAGTTCACACCCTTCCGCTTTTCCAGACGACCAACAAACAGGATATTCACCTTCCCGTCACAGAATTCATCAATTGGCAATACATTGGGAGAAAAATGGTTTAAATCTATACCATTAGGGATAATATTGTAGTATCCAGGTACGTACTTACTGGCAAACTCCATGGCTGGCTTTGACACTGCAATCCTGCCATGGAGCTTGTGAACCCGCCTGCGTATCATCCAAGTACTGATAGGCTTACCCCAGTTATAGCCGGGCTTGCCATGGCAAGCATGAAAAGTACCTACATTTGCTGTATTAGAGAACCTAAGTACGGCACTACAAAGCATAGGCATAAAAGGTTCGTGAAGGTGAATAATATCAAAATTTTCTTGGTCAAGCACAGCTTTTATTATGGAGGCTAGCCTGAGTGATATGGTAACGCGAATAATAGAACCACTGGCTGGAAAGGGTCGAGGTTTGCCTATAGGTATGAACTTATCACCAAAGTCAGGAACCACTTTAGAGGCTGGGGCAATGACCTTCACCTCGTGACCAATCCTGGTAAACTGATGCTCTAGTGCGGAAATATGATTGGCAACACCGCCAGGATAAGCAAAGTCATAAGGGGAAACCAATGCTATCTTCATTCGTAGCTGTTTAACCTTCCCCACAGATTCACTCAGTAACTGGCGGCTCACCAATAATGAACTCTTCCACCATCTGGCGAGCTTCGTTATCGGTATATTGAATAGGCGGTGATTTCATAAAGTAGGCAGAGGGAGCTTCCAACACCCCTTTAAGTCCTCGGTTTAGGGCAAGCTTACAGCATCTTATAGCATCAATAACTACCCCGGCTGAATTAGGGCTGTCCCAAACCTCAAGTTTTAACTCCAGGTTCAGAGGCACATCACCAAAAGTTCGCCCTTCCATCTTAATATAGCAAAATTTACGGTCATCAAGCCAGCGGACATAATCACTGGGACCGACATAGATGTTATCAGAGTCAAGCTGGTAGTCCAGTTGAGAGGTAACAGAAGTAGTTTTAGATATCTTCTTGGACTCAAGGCGCTCACGCTCTAACATATTGTAGAAGTCCATGTTACCACCAAAGTTTAATTGATAGGTTCGCTCCAGTTTAACCCCACGGTCTCCAAAAAGCCGAGTGAGTACCCGGTGGACAATAGTAGCTCCAACCTGAGATTTTATATCATCACCAATAACAGGAAGCCCTCTTTCAGTAAAGCGCTCCTGCCAATACTTCTCTCGAGCAATAAAAACTGGGATACAGTTGATAAAGCCACAGCCAGCCGTCAGCACCTGCTCAATGTACCACTTAGTTGCCTCTTCACTACCAACCGGCAAATAGTTAATCACAATATCGGTTTTGGTTTCCTTAAGGATTTTAACCATGTCGGCTGTTGGGCCTGGCGCCTTCTGAATAATCTTAGATAAATATTTACCCAAACTATCATGGGTCATCCCCCGCTGAACCGTAACCCCTGTAACCGACACATCGCAAAATTTAAACGTATTATTAGGTTCAATAAAAATTGCCTGCGCCAAGTCCTTGCCCACTTTGTTCTTATCAATATCAAAGGCAGCTACGAAATTGATATCGCTTACATGGTATCCCCCCAGATTAACATGCATAAGCCCGGGCACAAATTCAGTCTCCTTCGCCTTCCTATAATAATAAACACCCTGAACCAACGATGAGGCGCAATTACCCACCCCTATTATGGCCACATTTATTTTACCCAAGACTTATTTCCTCCCCTTTCTAATAACTGAAAGGTTACCGTGGTTATCCTACTTATGTTATTCTCAGATGTCAATGTAACAGTTAAATTACTGCCCCAACTCTAGTAAGCGTTAAAAGCCCAGACATTTCGCCTTCTCTTATATAGAACCTCCCCATATTCCTGCCCGAGACCTCACTGAAACAGCTAAAATGGTTAAAAACTGGAATGTGTATTATGATACTTAAGGGTAAAAAATCGTAGAATCGGTTAAAAAGGTACCACCCTATCTGCATTCAACAGTCCCCGCATTAATACCTTAGCTCATCCCCGTCTTCCGAGCCCTGAAAAAAACCAAACTGAAGATGCCAATGACATCATCACATTAATAAGCGCCAAAAAGGTCATTGCCTTACCACTTGACATATCACCTCTTCAACCCAGCAAAGCTGATGCCATTTTTCGTGGTGCTGTTCTAGATGATGTTACTTGTCATCAAGATCTGCTTACGAATCCCCAAGCATTAGTTAAAAATTATCTGCCAACTCTTAGGATTCATGTAAGTTACACCATGCCTTCAACCCCGTGAAATAAACTGCTAACTCAGATTTTTGAAAATATAATTCTTTAACGATTAAAGTTAGCCTTGACCAATTCTAAAAACTTTAGTCCCACAGGCAGGACAGAGCCCCCGTATTGCCGGTCTCCCATTTTTAAGGGTAACCTTCTTAGGGTCTTTTATCTCTACCTTCTTTCTACACTTAAAACAATATGCTTGCACTTTTTACTACCTCCTTTTTTATATCGGTTGAACTATATTCCAATTATAGGCAAGCTGTCAAGACATTTCAAATTAACTTTACTTGTTAAACACTGTATTTAAGTTAGCTATCAGCAATCAGAGCGCTGAAAAACTTTTTCTGGTTGCCATTGTCCTGCTTCAGGGTTGAAGCGTAATACACCTAAAAAACAGCCATCAGAGGTATATACTCGACAACGATTATCAAAAGTAGACGACGGCATCAGACTCTGCTCAAGGTAACCATTGCCTAAGACCAAGGAGCGCCCATTCTTTATAGTGCGTCCGGTAGCATGGCCAACAATCACGGCTGTCCAATGTAAAAGAACAACATCTATAGGCTGAATAAAGCGTTGCCAGTAGCCATAGCGAACGGCACACTCAAGTTGAGGCATTGAAACTGCGTCCTTTATATCAAAAAAACCACATCGCAAGCGGTTTAGGCTTTTCAAATTAGCGCCACAACCCAACGCTTGCCCTAAATCATGAGCTAGTGACCGTATATAGGTGCCCTTACCGCATACTACTTCTATGGTGACTACCGGCGATTGCCAATCCACAAGCTCTAAAAGGTGGATTCTAGTCAGCCTGCTTCTCCTCTCAACCTTAATGCCAGCCCGTGCCAACTGGTAAAGTCGCTTACCATGATACTTTACTGCACTATACATAGGAGGTGTCTGCGGTATCAAACCGCGGAAAGAAGTAAGTGCTGACTCCAACTGTTCTTGAGTAATCCCAGAGGGATCTTCTCTTTGAATAATCTTGCCGTCAGCATCATAGGTATCTGTAGTCACACCCAACTCAATCTGAGCTCGATAAACTTTGGTAGCATCTACTAAAAATTCAATGACACGAGTTCCCTGACCGAGACAAATAGGTAAGACGCCCGTCGCCGCTGGATCAAGAGTGCCGGCATGTCCAACACGCCGCACTCCAGTCAGCCTTTTCACCGTAGCCACAACGCTAAATGAGGTCTCACCGGGAGGCTTATTAATATTTAATATGCCATCCACAATCAATGCCTATGCCGGGTCACTGGTACTATCCGTACTAACCTCATCAATCAGCTTAAGCAGGTGGGCTCCCCTCTCAATAGAATCGTCCCACCGAAAGCTTAATTCAGGGATACGTCGTAACTTCAGACGCCTAGACAGCTCATTACGGAAAAACCCCGAAGCAGCAGATAATACGCTTAGCGTCTCCTGTCTTCCTTCATCGCCGCCGATGCGACTTATAAATATCTTGGCATACCTCAGGTCAGACGAGGTAGAAACGCTGGTAACAGCAACAAAACTGCCAAGTCGTGGGTCTTTGACTTGGCGCTGAAGTAAGTCACTAATTTCTTGGCGGATGAGACTATTCACCCGTTCAATACGGCGTGCCATAACTAGCCAACTTTCTCTCTTTTTGCTTCCTTTGTTCCTCTTCCTTTACCGCCGGTTTTAATCTCAACCCTGAAAAATTCTAGCATGTCACCAACCTCACACTCACTAAATCCCTCAATGTGCACACCGCACTCATAACCGGCATCCACCTCTTTAACATCATCCTTAAACCGCCTCAGGCTGCCAACTGTAGATTCGCATAACACTTTTTCTTGACGCTGCACTCTAACTGATGAACCCCGAGTCACCTTACCTTCAGTAATATAGATACCAGCAATCTTTACCTTTTTTCCACTAGTGAAGATATCCCGCACCTCAGCACGTCCATCTATAACCTCACTATACGTAGGCTCTAACATGCCTTTAAGAGCCTTGCCGACATCATCTACCAAATTGTAAATGATATTATAATAACGAATATCTACACCTTCCATATCAGCTAGTCGTCGCGCTCCTGGCTCGATGCCGGTACCAAAACCAATAATAAGCCCCTTAGACGCGATAGCTAACATAACATCACTCTCAGCAATATTGCCACTGCCACTATGGATAACCCTGACCCTGACTTCCTCTGCTCCTAACTGCTCTAAAGAGCTTGTTATCGGTTCAATACTACCTTGAACATCTGTTTTAACAATAACATTAAGTTCTTTTACCTGACCAGCACTTATTTGATCAAGGAGACTACTAAGACTCACCAAAGGTCGTTGCTGCCTCTCTTGTTGACACTTCTGTATTAAGGTCTGTGCTTGCTGTTCATTAGCTACAGCAGTTAGTGTATCCCCCACTTGAGGTACATTATTTAAGCCAAGGATTTCGACAGGGGTAGCTGGCTCAGCTTTCCTTACCTGCTTACCTATATCATTAAACATTGCCCTTACCTTACCCATTATGGTACCAACAACTATAGTATCACCCAGCCTTAATGTTCCAGCATGAACCAACACTGTAGCTAATGGTCCCTTCGTCTTATCCAGCCCAGCTTCGACAACTACCCCAACCGCTGGACGAGATGGGTTTGCCTTAAGGTTCTCCACCTCAGCTACGACCAGAAGATTCTCCAACAAGTCCGAGATGCCTATCTTCTCTTTAGCTGAAATTGGAACACAGACTATATCACCTCCCCACTCCTCAATAAGCAAGCCGGCATCAGCTAGCTGCCGCTTAACCATCTCAGGATTAGCTTCGGGCTTATCAATCTTATTAATAGCTACCACAATAGGCACCCCAGCCGCTTTGGTATGGTCTATTGCTTCTAACGTCTGTGGCATTACCCCATCATCAGCGGCTACTACCAAAATAGCAATATCGGTTACCTGAGCTCCACGAGCTCGCATTGCAGTAAAGGCTTCATGCCCAGGGGTATCTAAGAAGGTAATCTTCTGCCCATTAATCTCCACCTGATAAGCACCAATATGCTGAGTAATACCACCAACTTCAGTATCCATTACATTAGTTTGCCTGATAGCATCAAGTACTCTAGTCTTACCGTGATTGACATGCCCCATAATAGTAACTACAGGAGGTCGTGGACGCAGACCGCCAAGTTCCTCGTCTCGGAGCCGTTGATGCCGTTTAACATCCCTAATAGTGCCTGTTAGTCTTTTAGTCATCCGAGGCTTCAGTTGGACTTCGTAACCAAGATTTATAGCTATAGGAGCCGCCGCTTCATAGTCAATAATTTGGTTAATATTAGCCATAATGCCATTTCTCATCAATTGCTTGATAATATCTATGGCGCTTATCCCGAGGAGTTCAGCCAACTGTCTCACACTTAAGGAGTTGGGAATGCCAATTAATTGTTTCTCTGACGAAGAAAGGCTCCCGCTATCTTCCTCCCCCGGTTTCTCCACAATTTCACCTGGTTTACTTACCCTTGCCACTTATTGACTCCTTATGGAAAGTCTTTTCAGAACTTTTATTATTAATTAACTGTTCCCGATTATGTTGGGTAAGAGTGGTACGCAAAGCATGCTCTATTCGACCACCCTTTAGCCCAATTCCCCAGCACTCCTCTGCCGGACATAAATAAGCACCACGCCCTACCTTCTTTCCACTAGTGTCAACCGCCACCTTCCCATCAGAATTACGCACTAAGCGGATTAACTCCCGTTTAGGTCTCACCTTACGACAAGCTATACACGTCCGCTGTGGTATGTGCCTAATATTCTTCTTCACCTGTATTTATATCAATCTCTGTCTCTCGACGTAACTTCCTCAGCCTGATACTATCATCAGCACCTCTCTTGCCCTGACTGCCTTTCTTTTTCCTTTTCTTTGATATAGCCTCAGGTTTAGTCGGTAAAGATACCAAAATATCCTCAGCAAACCGGATCTGAGATTTTTCTACCACTGCTGGTGATTCAACAGGTTTAAAAGGAACCGCCTCAAGCACTGGTACAGGCTCAGCCGCCTCTTCTACCGACTCGGCAGAGACTAAGGTTAAGTCAGCAAAAGCCGATATTTCAGCAGGAATTTCCTCATCAACCATAGCCTCTTCTTCAACCTCAGCTAAAAGTTTAGCTTCTGCCAACTTCATTGCCTCAGCATCAGAAGCGCTCTTAATGTCAATTCGCCACCCGGTGAGTTTAGCAGCTAGTCTAACATTCTGCCCCTCTTTACCAATAGCTAATGAAAGCTGCTGATCAGGGACAACCACAGTAGCTACACCTTCGGCATCATCCAGTTTAACATCTAAAATTCGAGCTGGGCTAAGAGCGTTGGTTATAAAGGCAGAGGCATCTGGGTCCCACATAACAACATCTATCTTTTCGCCGTTTAACTCGCTCACAATATTTTGTATCCTAATGCCGCGCAAGCCGACACAGCAACCAACTGGGTCAACGCCCTCTTGACGTGCGGCCACAGCTACCTTACTTCGATGGCCAGCTTCACGAGCAATTGACTTTATTTCCACTATCCCATTAAAAACCTCGGG
>CAZMJZ010000026.1:0-14796 GCA_964566845.1 uncultured Dehalococcoidales bacterium
ACGAGATATTTCCTCAATTTCTGCGGCAGAATCTAGCTGAAGATGATAATTACCGAATTCTCAAGTCAGACTGGGCGAGTGATGAAGACCTCCGCCTGATTTGCCAAAAAGATTATATTGATTTTACCAGAGATTGCTACAGAGCGCTCAACCTGGGCCTGGAATACCCCGGTCAATTTTCTCGGTTTCACAGCGGGGATAATAGTCCGGTTGGTAAACCGGGAAAGCTTGAGGAAGCAGCCAGACTGATTATTGGACAAGCCAAGATGGCTTGCCAGTTGGTTCAGGAAGGCAGCTTTGAAAAGGTAGTATCCATAGGTGGCGGACTGCATCATGCCAAGCCGGCTTATGGGGAAGGTTTTTGTCTTTACAATGATGTTGCCTTTTGTGCCCTGAATTTGATAGATAAGTATAATCTGGAAAGAATTCTAATCCTGGATACCGATGCCCATGCCGGGAATGGAACCGCTGAGTATTTCTATGAAGAGCCTAGAGTTTTGTTCGTTGACTTGCATCAAGACCCAAGAACGCTCTATCCCGGTACCGGTTTCGCTCACCAAATTGGCTCGGGCAGTGGAAAGGGGTTTACTATCAACATTCCAATGCCAGTTTATGCTGGCTATGATTCTTATCAATCAGTTTTTCATGAGATAGTTCACCCGGTAGTTGAGGAATTCAAGCCTCAGATTATTATCAGAAACGGCGGTTCGGACCCTCATTTTAATGACGGGCTGACCAATTTAGGGCTACCGGTAAAGGGCTTCAGAATGATTGGAGATAAAGTGAGAGAAATAGCCAGAATTTGTGATGGTAAAGTTATTGATTTGATTGCTTCCGGTTACAATAAGGAGGTTTTGCCTCACGCATGGCTAGCCTTAATTTCCGGACTGGCCGGTATCAAAATTAAAGTGGAAGAACCAGAGCCAATCCCTCAGAGATTCCAGAAAGACCCTTCCCTGGCAGAGACCAAAAAGGTCATACAGGAGGTCAAGGGATACCACCAGGACTACTGGAGATGTTTCCGGTAAGAGGTCCCCCTGTTAGCTAATCTTTTCATCTTATTAATTTATCTTTCATCCTACGGGGGAAACCACAGCAGCCAACATTGACCCTCATCTTTTTAACTATCTTTCGTGGCTCCGAACACTGGTTCTCCCACTATAGGAATCTCCTCCCAGCAGTAAGGACAATGTTTATCCGGGCTGATGTTATATCTGGTTATGTTGAAACCATAACGCTCAATCAATAATTTGTTACAGCCAGGACAGTAGGTATTTTCGTAAGGATGTCCGGGTACATTTCCAATATATACATACTTCAATCCCTCTGCCCTAGCCATATCCCTTGCCTTCTCTAAAGTGCTGACCGGTGTCGGCGGCACATATGTCTCGCTTCTGAACTTATATGCCGGATAGTAGCCGGTAACGTGCCACGGTGGAGCATCCCCCAGTTCCCTTTTGATTCTTCGGGCAATCCGGCTTAACCCTTCCTCAGCATCATTTACACCGGGTATAACCAGCGTGGTTAACTCAACCCACACCCCGCACTCCTTTGCCCGGGTAGCGTTCCGCCAAACTATGTTTACATCGGCATCGCAGAATTTTCTGACCGCTTCAGCCTCACCCTTTATATCAATATTCATTGCGTTCAGCCCATGAGCCACCAGCACCTCCAGCGCCGGCGCCGTCATATAGCCATTGGTGACATAAGTATTGTAGTAGCCTTCGTCCCTGGCTAAATCAAAGATATCCAGGGAATACTCAAACAGCAGAGTTGGCTCATTGAAGGAAACACTGGTTCCCTGGCAGTGGTATCTCCTGACAAGCTCAATGAACATCGCTGGGCTTATATACTGACCGCTGCCTATGTTCTGAGGTGATTTGCTAATATCGTAGTTTTGACACCAAGGACAAGTAAAGTTGCATGACCAGCTACCAATAGTCAAAGCTTTTGTCCCGGGGTAGAAATGAAAGAAAGGCTTCTTCTCAATAGGATTGGCACTTATAGAGGAAATGTCGCCGTACTCCAGGGTGTAAAGCCGCCCGCCAATATTCCTGCGGGTGGAGCAGAAGCCTAGCTCTCCCTCAGGGATTAGGCAACGCCTTTCACAGGTATGGCACTGTACCTTGTTCCCAATGCATTGGTAAAGCAGACTTTCCCTGATACGGTCTTCAGCCATCTCACAGCGCCTGGCTTATGCTCTTTTTTCTTAGCTACATTGGCAAGCCTAATGATTATATCTTACTTCAAACTCTCTTGAACTGCCCAATTAAAAAGCAAGGGAGGACACGAAATAGTGACCAACAATTAAATAAGAAGCTTTAAACATAAGTGATAGCCGAAATATTCAAAGAAGGAAGCTCGGTCCGATTAGATACTTACCCTAGAGCTGCCAGAAGCTCTGTAGCTGCTGAAAATCAATCAGTCCACTCTCAGCTATGTTTTCAACTTCAATTCCGGCCTCAACTGCTGCTGCTACCGGGTTTAAGCCGCCGAGCAGCACCATGCCAACTCGATTCAGACCTACCGCAATTTGACAAGTTGACTCGCTGGTATTGCCCAAGGCATATACTCCGTCGATGCCAACCTCCTTGAGCACAGCCAGCTTATCGCCAACAATTGCCCTTGATGGAGCCGGTATTTCTCGGAAATTAGCCAGTATCTTACCGTTTCCGGTTCTGACAGCCTCACTGACGCTGGTCATCCCGGCACGAATGTATTGCTCAGAGGGGTCAAGGGATGTACCGGCGTAGTTGATTATGGCGACAAAGCGCCTTGGCTTTGAATCTCTAATTTCAAGCACCCCTCCGAACCTGGACCCTATGGGAACACCAGCCTTAAGCAGCACCCCGTTTATGACTACGCCACAAACGGTGGCTAAGCCAATTTTCCCACTGGGGATGACTACCGAACCAAGTTTTTCTCCTTCAGACGCTGTCGCCACCAGTTCGCTGACACAAATTCCAGCCTTGAATACCTCCCTCATCGCTGTCAATGCTTTTTTGAACTTATCCTTGTCAATGAGTGAGGTATTTACCGGGAGCTGCCCGGTTCGTTTTTGGGGGTCAAAGGTGGTGTTGAAAGCCAGCAGCTCAAGCTTATCAAGTATGAAACCGATTTGTTCTGGTGCCAGCGCCATCCTCAGTTCCTCGTGCCCTTTTGGAGTAAGCATTCTGCCATCACGACCCAACGGCTGAGTATAACCCCGCTCATCGGTTATTCTCAGGTGGTATCTAACCGTTCTCTCGCTCAAAAAAATCCCGTGGCGCTCAAGTTCCCGGGCTATGGTAATTGACCCCAGGGGCTCGGAGGACTCGCTTAAGACCTTGAGAATAGATACTATCTTCCTCTCTGTATCGGAGCCGGCACCTTGTACCATACGAACCCCTTCTAATTCTATAGTGATAATCTATAGTCATTATATCACCATTGTACTAAAAGCTGAATAGCTCTGTTACCCTTTAAAATCAATGAGAGGCAACGATTTTCAAAAAATAGCTATGGAACCTTAAATCATGGCTAAGCTCAGGATGGAAAGCGGAGACCACCAACTTTCCTTGTTTAGCGGCGACAGCAATATCGTTGGGTAACTTGGCTAAAATTTCTACCTGCGGACCTACTTTCTCAATAATGGGGGCACGAATGAAAATGGCAGTAAAGGGTTCATCTCCTAAATCCGGCACTGGTAGTTCAGTCTCAAAGCTGTCTATTTGTCTGCCAAAAGCATTACGCCTAACCTCCATATCCATAACTGCCAGGGTCTCCATATCAGAATTAGCCGAATTAGAAACCTTCTTAGCCAGACAGACCATTCCAGCACAGGTTCCCATAATAGGGAGCCCAGCTTGAGCCAGTTCTTTCAGCGGTTGGACTAGATTAAAGCTATGCATTAAGTTGAGTATTGTCGTGCTTTCCCCCCCAGGGATGATAAGCCCATCCAAGCTGTCCAATTCATTAGGCAAACGAACAGGTGAAGCTTCCACTCCTAGTTGCTGGATAAAACCGATATGCTCAATAAATGCTCCCTGTAAAGCTAAAACTCCGATTTTCATGCCTAACTACCGCCCTCTCCCTTTAAAGCTTGGTAATCTCTTCCTCGGCGTTACTATCCTTTAAACCAGTTTGTAATCGGCAGCCTTCTGTCCCGACCGAAGGCTCTAGGAGTTATCTTAATGCCGGGAGGTGACTGGCGGCGCTTATACTCACTCCTGTCCACGAGCTCGGCTGCCCGCTCAACCACTTCTTGGTCAAAGCCCATGGCAATAATCTGCTCAACACTCTTATCTTCCTCAACATAAGCGGTTAGAACCGGGTCAAGCTGGTCATAAGGCGGTAGGGTGTCGATATCCCTCTGGTCAGGCTTTAACTCAGCCGAGGGCTGCTTATCCATAATGTTGGATGGTATCACTTCCGAACCGGCTAGTGAGTTTCGGTACCTAGCCAACTCATAGACCATAGTCTTGGGCACATCCTTTATCACAGCAAAGCCGCCTGCCATGTCACCATACAAAGTGGTATAGCCGGTGGCTGTTTCACTCTTATTAGCCGTAGTGAGAACAAGCCAGCCGAATTTGTTTGACAATGCCATCAGGATGTTGCCCCTGATACGAGCCTGGATATTTTCCTCAGCCACATTGGGATCAGTCCCTTTAAAAGCCTTATCTAGCATCTCTAGGTAGGACTGAAAAGCCTTCTCAATAGGGATAGTCAAAAGCCTGATGCCCAGGTTACGAGCCAGAAGTTCGGCATCTGATACACTGGTAGTAGAAGAGTATCTTGACGGCATCGCCACCCCAACTACATTGGAGCATCCCAGGGCGTCGACAGCAATGGCTGCTACCAGGCTAGAATCAATTCCTCCAGAAAGCCCTATCACTACTTTCTCAAAGCGATTCTTGCCGATATAGTCTCGGGTGCCCAGCAGCAGGGCATCATAGACCTCCCCGGGAAGGCTGCGCACTTGAGGCTGTCTTAGCGGTAGTGGTGGTTTAGCAACTGCAGCCGGCTCTTCAGATATTATTATTTTTTCTCCACGCCGCCGCTGCTCTTCCAACATCAGCGCCCCCCTTTTCCACCAGGGAGCTTGAAGGCGTGTCCGAAACACAGCCTCGACATCAACATCAGCTACTACCAAATCCTCCTCAAACTGTTTACCTCTGACTATAAGCCGCCCCTTTTCATCCAGCACCATGCTGCTGCCATCAAAGACCAACTCGTCTTGCCCACCCACCAGGTTGTTATGAGCTACAATAGCCACATTGTCTGAAGCACGGGTTCCCAGCATTCTCTCCCTGAAGTTACTCCTGCCAAAGTGATATGGCGAAGCACTTATGTTCACTATAACTTCAGCTCCGGAGTAGGCTTGTGCTGTAGCTGGACCAGCCTCGTACCAGATGTCCTCACAGATGTTGATGCCGACACCGACGCCGTCTATGATGTAGATAGGACACTCACTGCCAGCTTGGAAGTAGCGGTGTTCATCAAAGACACCGTAGTTGGGCAGATACATTTTATGATATACACCAGCCAGCTTACCATCGTGTATCACTGCAGCGGCATTGTAGATGTCGCCTTTGGCATCGACAAAGCCAACCACAATGGTAACTCCTGAGGAGATAGCAACTATCTTGTCCAGAGACCGTAGGTTCTCTTCAATAAATTGTAGCTTAAACAGGAGGTCCTCTGGCGGGTAGCCACAGATGGCAAGTTCAGGAAAGGTGATGAGGTTAACCCCTAACGACCTGGCTTCGGCGACAGCTTCCACAATCTTCTGGGTATTACCAGCAAAGTCACCAACAGTAGTATTGATCTGAGCCAGACCAATCCGCAACCGGCGCATGTTAATTCCTCCAAATGTAGCGAACTACATTTAACTCACAATATCGGCAAGTATTTCTTAAGCTCGTAATCGGTCACTTGCGCCCGGTACTGGTCCCACTCAATCTTCTTATTCTTAACGAAAGCATGAAAAACATGGTCACCAAGGGCTCTTCGCACCACATCACTCTTTTCCGTGAGCCGAATAGCCTCCCATAGGCTATCAGGCAGGGTTTCTATCCCCCTTTTCTTTCTATCCTCATCGGTCATCTCATAGACATTCTCTTCTACTGGAGCTGGAACCTCGTACTCCTTCTCAATCCCTTCCAGCCCAGCGGCTAGCATCACGCTGAAGGCAAGGTAGGGGTTGCAGGCGGGGTCGGGAGACCTGAACTCTATCCTGGTGGCGTTCTCCCTACCCGGCTTATACTCAGGAACCCTTATCAGGTCAGCCCGGTTCCGCCGCGCCCAGGAAAGATATACCGGCGCCTCATAGCCAGGAACCAGCCTCTTGTATGAATTGACCCACTGGTTGGTGACGGAAGTGATTTCAGGAGCGTGCCTCAGCAGCCCAGCTATATAGTATTTGGCTATCTTAGAAATGTGATACTCATCGTTCTGGCCAAAGAAGGCATTCCTATCACCTCTAAACAGCGATTGGTGCACATGCATGCCGCTACCATTGATGCCAAAAACCGGCTTTGGCATAAAGGTAGCGTAAAAACCGTACTTCAGGGCTATTTGCTTGACTAACAGGCGGTAGGTCATCACACTGTCAGCCATAGTCAGAGCATCGGTGTATCTCATGTCTATCTCGTGCTGACTAAAGGCAACCTCGTGATGGGAATACTCAACACCGATACCCATCTCTTCAAGGGTAAGCACTGTCTCCCGTCTCAGGTCACTTGCCATATCCAGAGGGGTCATATCGAAATAGCCCCCTTCATCCAAGGGTTCGGTTCCCTTAGAGTTACGAAAGTAGAAGTACTCCAACTCGGGACCAACATAGAATGTGTAGCCCATTTCCGCTGCCCGTTTCAGGTTTCTCTTCAAGATATACCTGGGGTCGCCGTCAAAAGGCTCACCGCCGGGTTTTAAGATGTCACAGAACATCCTGGCTACAGCGTGCTCAGTGGGTCTCCACGGCAGGAGTTGAAAGGTATCGGGGTCGGGCAGAGCCACCATATCGCTTTCATCAATACGGGCAAACCCTTCAATTGAGGAGCCATCAAACCCCATCCCTTCCTCCAGGGCGCCCTCCAACTCTTCCACGGTGATGGCAAAGCTCTTTAAAATACCTAGAATATCAGTAAACCATAGCCTGATGAACTTTACATTATGCTCCTTTGCCATCTTAAGGACATATTCTCGGGACTCAGCTCTTTCTCTTACAACCATTAATCCTCCTACTCCTTGCAATAACTGGGTGTCATTATACCACAAATCAGCGCCAAAGTCGGCTGGATAGCTAGCTTCCATTTCCATCAAATATCAAAGTAGAGATAAAATTCGTATCTACTGTTCCTCCAATGCCAATGGGGTCATCAGCCAGAACTACGCCCTTTGTTGCTGCCCATGCCAGTCACATAAGACAGACGAGGCTAAGGGTTAATCCCACTCTTAATACTACCTTCATTATTTTACTCATTAAATCCATAACTATCCTCCTTTCACTAAATAAAGCATAACAAACCAATGTTTCCAACATATTACAGCCGGGTTAAGTTTGTGTTACAAAAATGCTTGAATTGTCCTACTGGTCAGAGTTCTCAGGCAAGTAACTGCCTATCCACCTGCCAATAGTTTGAGGCAGTCCTTGGGTGCTAAAAAAATCATGGAATAGCTTGAAGTAGTAAAGCTCTTCCTTAGATGAAATCTGGATATGTCCCGATGGTCTCTTCTGCCTCTCGAGTTCATCATCCGAGATTTCGCTCTGGGCAAAGTCGGCGATGAGCCGTGCCGAGCCACATCCATCGGCGAACTCCGCCTTGCTTCTCCACAATACCTCGTCTGGAAGATAGCCAGCAAACGCTTTTCTCAACAGCCACTTCTCCATCCTTTCCTCATCCGCCAGCTTCAGCTTTGGGTCAATAGCAGTGGCATATTCCACAAAGTCAAGGTCAAGAAATGGCACCCTCCCCTCTATCGAGTGTGCCATAGTGGCTCGATCCACCCTTTGCAGGTTGAGGTTGTGCAGCCCTGAGATAATCCTGATGGATTCCTCATGAAGGGTCTCCTCCTCGTCAATCTGTTTGAAATAATGGTATCCAGCAAAGACCTCATCCGAGCCTTCTCCGGTAAGGATAACTTTCACATAATCGCTAGCCAGCCTGGAGACAAAGTAAGTAGGAATGGCACTCCTCACCAGTGGGGGGTCAAAGGATTCGAGGTGGTAAATCACATGGGGCAGAACCCTCACCACTTCATCTCGACTGTAGATATACTCGTGGTGGTCAGTCCCCAGAAAATCGGCAACCTTCCTAGCATATATGAGGTCGGTAGCTCCTTCCATCCCTACCGAGAAGGAATGCAACTTGTTGAAATGTTCCCTAGCTACAGCGGCTACTATGCTGCTGTCTATACCACCACTGAGAAAGACACCTAGGGGGACATCAGACATGAGGCGTTTTCTAACTGCCTTGGTCAACTTCTCCCTGAGCGTGGCAGCGATTCTATCCGCATCCTGCTCATAATGACTTGTTTGGGGAATATTATAATACTGAAGCAGCCCTGATTTTGAGGAGTAGTAGTGACCTGCGGGGAATTCTTGTATGCTGTCCACCACCCCCTCCAGCGCCTTTATCTCAGAGGCAAAAAAGAGACAGCCATCCTTTCGCCCCTGATAAAGGGGCTTTATCCCCAGCGGGTCCCTGGCAACGAAGATGTCTCCTCCATCGTAGACTACAAAGGCAAACATCCCATCCAATCTTGAAACTGAGTCTTCTCCCTCTTCCTCGAACAGATGAAGGATAACCTCGGTATCTGAATTGGTGCGGAACCGGTGCTGAGAAAGCTCATTCCTCAGCGCTAGGTGGTTATAGATTTCACCATTGCATATAATACATTTTTGCCCGTCCTCATTAAATATCGGCTGCCTACCACCAGCCACATCTATTATTGAAAGCCTTTTCTGTCCTAGGGCAATATTGCCATTTACATATATTCCCTGGTCATCCGGTCCGCGGTGGGACAACCTCCCTAGCATAGTATCCAGATATGGTGCCCATCGCCTGGCGTTATCCCCATAGACGACAACAATCCCACACACTTATCTATTCCTCCTTTCTAAACTTGTAGCCTATGTTTCGCACTGTCTCAATAAAGGTATGGCTAGAGTCCTCAATCTTACTTCTGAGTCTCCTTATGTGGACATCTACTGTTCTATCGCCACCGTAGTAGTCATAACCCCAGACATTGTTGAGCAGAGCTTCACGGCTGAAGACACGACCTCTATTCCCCGCCAGGAACTTGAGCAGTTCATACTCTCTAAAAGTCAGTACTATTAACTTGCCTTCTACCGACACCTCGCACTTAGCCATGTCTATTACCAGGTCACCGCGTTTAACTACCTCGCCGCTGCCTGTGTCGCTGGTTCTATGCAGAAGTCGTTTTACTCTTAATGCCAGTTCGGTTAAATCATATGGCTTGATAACGAAATCATCTATGTTCAGGTCGATATCACAACTATTTAGTGTCCCTTTATTAACCATAGCAATAATCGGAAGCTGCCTTTCACGCTTTATCCTCTGGTAGAGTTCCCGTCTAAAATGACCATCCATTTCCACCAATACTAAATCCGGTGATTGCTTAACGACCTGCCCAAATAACTCCTCTGTATCGGAAGCAATGGAGCAAGCAAAGCCCCTCCGGGCAAGCCCCGAATGCAGCTCTGTTATTCTCTCGCTTTCCTCAGCTATTATAAAAACGCTAAACAAAGTTAATCTATCCCCACCCTAACTATTTATAAATCCCAGAAGCTTATCAGCTTGCTAAAGTCAGTCACACCATACAGGGCATGATTTACCACTTCTATTCCTGCCTCAACAGCAGTCGCCACTAGATTCAGCCCATCGGTGATGAGCATTCCCGCCTTGTTCACCCCCACTGGAGTCTCGCAGACCGGCTCAGCCATCCTTCCCAGCATGATCAAACCCCCTATGCCTGCCGACTCTAGTCGGGTGATGACTGTCTGTGTCTCTGGTCGGGCTAAAGCCGGAAACTCCCAGAAGCTAGCCAGTATCTTTCCGTTACCCTCCCTGGCTACCTTGCCAACGCTGGTCATTTTGCTAGCAATAAATACTTCAAAAGGGTCCACTGAGGAGCCAGTATATTCAATAAGGTCCGCGAAGCGCAGGGGTTCATGGTTACGAATCTGGAGTATGCCCCCGAATCTAGAATCAATTGGGATACCAGCCTTTAAGAGAGCCCCGATAAGCATGATGCTGGATACAGTGGCAAAGCCTACCTTGTCTTGAGGCACAATCATTTCTCCCAATCTCTCTCCCTGGTATGACACGGCTACCAGCTCACTAACGCAAAAACCAGTGCCGAAGGTCTCGCTCATCGCCTCTATAGCCCGAGGAAAATTTTCTGTAGGGAATAAAGATATGCTGATAGGAACATTCCCACCACCCCTCTCTGGGTCAAAAGAGGTCTGATAAGCCAGCATTTCGATCCTGGCTGCCACCGAGCCTACGCGGTCACCAACTAAGGCACTGCCAAGTTCTTTCAGCCCTGATGGTGTAATTGACCGCCCGTCCCTCCTGCCTGCAGGGTAGGTAAGACCTCGTTCATCCGTCATCTTGAGATGGTACCTAACTGCCCTCTCGCCCAGGTCAATGCCCAAGTCACCCAGCCGACGAGCTATGACCCTGCCGCCGAGCGGCTCTGGCGAATCGCTGAGAACTTTTAGAATTGCTATTACCTTCCTCTCTACTTCGCGATTTTCTTGACCTATCATGCTCTACTCCTTTGCTCAGTAGGCATAAAGCCTGCCATAAGGTCGGAGCCAGAGGGGATAGAGCTTGGTAAACTTGTGCTTCAATATCTCCTCGGCATCGTAACTAAAATGAGAAGCAAACTCGCCAATGAACTCCTGAAGAACCTGGTAGTCTTCCTCTTCAAGTTCAGCAACTCCTACTTCCCTGCCCAATTGATAACCCTCGATGCTTCCCCTTAAGTAAATCACGCCCCCATGCATTCCGGTGCCAATGAAATTCGCTCTATGACGCCCTTCTTTACCCAGATTTAGACCTAGTAGAATCAGAATTCCACCTGCCATGTACTCACCAAGGAAGTCCTGGGCGGTGCCGCCGATGACCAGTACTGGCTTTTTATCCCTGCATTCCTTCATGTGAATACCTGCCCGGTAACCAACATCTTCTCTGACAAAGATTTTGCCTCCCCTGGCTGACAGACCGATAATGTCTCCAGCATGCCCTTGAACTATTATTTCTCCACTGTTCATGGTATTCCCGCAACCATCCTGAGCATTGCCATGAACGGTAATTCTGGGTCCGTCCATAAACGCGCCCAAGTCGTTGCCCGGAGTGCCGAATATCTCAATCTCTACTACCCTATCTAAGTCCGTGCCAATATACCTCTGTCCGTAGACATTCCGAAGCTCAATTTTTTGAGTTCCATTAGAAACCGCATCCCTCAGCCTGGCGTTGAGTTCCCGATAGAAAACGCCCTTGGCATCTATTTTCACCACCTGATTATCAACTTTCTTTGCCATTTCAGCTTCCTGCCATCCTTACTCCTAGAATTTCAAGCTCGGTATCGGTAAGCCCCACACCCCTCAGTTGCATGCGATTGCCACGAAGGCTTTCCAGGGCATTAATGCCCATACCACCCAATATATCCTTAAGCTCAAGGCTCCAGCCGCGAAGCAGGTTAGCCAGCCGTCGAGCACCAATGTCGGGATTGACCCTCTTGGTCAGAGCAGGGTCAGTGGTGCAGATGCCCCAGGCGCATCTACCGGTATGACACTGCTGACACAGGGTACAGCCCAGAGCTACCAGAGCCGCAGTTCCAATATATACCGCATCGGCACCAAGGGCGATTGCCTTAGCCACATCACCGCTATTTCTTATGCCACCAGAGACGACAATAGATGCCTGGTTGCGTATGCCCTCCTGCCTTAGACGGCTATCCACCGAGGACAGAGCCATCTCAATAGGGATGCCAACATTGTCACGAATAATCTTGGGGGCAGCACCAGTAGCCCCCCTAATCCCATCAAGAACAATGATGTCCGCCCCGGCCTGCACCATACCACTGGCAATGGCTGCCGAGTTATGGACGGCAGCTATTTTCACCGTTATCGGCTTGGTATAGTTAGTTGCTTCCTTTAGCGCGTAAACCAGTTGAGCCAGGTCCTCAATGGAGTAAATATCGTGTTGTGGCGCCGGCGATAAGGCATCTGTCCCCTGGGGAATCATCCGGGTCATGGAGACATCGGCACTCACCTTCTCTCCGGGCAGGTGCCCACCAATGCCGGGCTTTGCCCCCTGACCAATTTTAATTTCAATTACCCGGGCAACATCAAGATACTCAGGATTAACTCCGAAACGCCCTGACGCTACCTGAACAATAGTATTATTGCCATACTTATATAACTTGGGGTGAAGCCCTCCCTCACCGGTGTTCCACAGGGTGCCCATCTCAGTAGCTGCCCTAGCTAGAGATTCGTGCACATTGATGCTCACTGCCCCGTAGGACATAGCAGCAAACATAACCGGGACTTCCAGCCTAACTTGGGGGGGGAGTTCTGTCATCAGAGTGGTGGAATTCTGTTCGATTTGCACTCTGTCTGGTTTTCGCCCCAGATAGGTAGTAAGCTCCATAGGCTCACGTAGCGGGTCAATAGAAGGGTTGGTCACCTGACTGGCGTTAAGCACCAGATGGTCCCAGTAGATGCGGTAGCTCTTATCATTCCCCATTCCAGTGAGGAGCACCCCACCAGTCTCCGACTGCTTGATGATGTCTTCAATAACCTCAGGATGCCAGTTATAGTTCTCCCGGTAGTCCAGGGGATTTCTTATAACAGTCAACGCCCGGGCGGGGCAGAAGAGAACGCAACGATGGCAGCCAACGCAATTCTCACCGCGGCTCCTCACCTCATCGTCCTCGGCATCATAGTAGTGAACATCAAAGGTGCACTGGTTGACACACACCTGACACTGGATACACCGCTCAGGGTCTCGTTCTATTGTAAATTTGGGCGGTAGATAAGTCTTCACCGGTCTCTCCCCTTAAATCCGTATCGGTATTCCCTTTTTAGCAAGGTATTCCTTTGTCTTATGAATGGAGTAGGTTCCATAATGGAAGATGCTGGCAGCGAGAACAGCATCAGCCTTGCCTAAAACTAGAGCTTGATAAAGGTCTTCTAGAGTACCGGCACCGCCACTGGCAATAACCGGCACACTTACTGCCTCAGAAATGGTGCGAGTAAGCTCAATGTCATATCCCGCCTTATGCCCATCAGCATCCATGCTGGTAAGCAGTAATTCCCCTGCTCCAAGCTCTACTACCTGTCTTGCCCAGACGAGGGCGTCCATCCCAGTCGGCTTCTGCCCACTATAAATATATACCTCCCATTGGGGTTCTTTACTGCTTTCTACCCGTTTAGCATCTATGGCAACCACGATGCACTGGCTGCCGAATTTATCGGCTCCGTCTCTAATGAGGGAAGGCTTGAGCACCGCCGCCGTGTTTATTGACACCTTATCTGCTCCTGCCTTCAGCATGCGCCGCATATCATTGATGCTGCGCAGTCCGCCACCTACGGTAAGCGGCATAAACACCTCCTCGGAGATACGCTCAACAACATCCACCATGGTATCACGCCCCTCTGGGGTAGCCGTTATATCCAGAAAGACCAGCTCGTCGGCACCCTCTTTATAGTAGAAGCTGGCTAGCTCCACCGGGTCACCGGCGTCACGCAATTGGACAAAACTCGTTCCTTTTACTACCCGTCCGCTTTTCACATCAAGACAGGGAATAATCCTTTTAGTTAACATCCGCTACCCCCTCTCTGGCAGTAACCACCTTCTGTGGCTCGGGAGGCTTTTTTAATCTTCCCACGATAGGTTCACCACCCATGGGAATCCATGACCTCTCCAGTCCAGGGCAAACTAGGCGGATAGCCGACTCCTCAGACGAGAGATATAGCTTGGCACCCTTTACCCCAACAGTAAGCGGGCGCAGCCTGATGCGGTCAGTAAGCCCAATCATCTCCCCATGATGGGCAATAATTACGGTAAACGGTCCGTTTAACAGCAAGCTGCCATATACCTGACGCAGGGTTCGGAGTAGCTTCTGCTCCTCCGCAGGACGGCGCTCAATATCACTCCAGAAGGGAGAAGCCAGGATCCTAGCCACTATCTCTATGGAGAGGTTGTGCTTTCGCATCAGGAGGTCAATGGCATAAGCTATCACCTCGGTATCGGTCTGCATGGTGCAGTGATAGCCAAATTGCTCCAGGTAGCGCCGGTTTATACCGTAAGAAGAAATCTCGCCATTGTGAACTACCGTCCAGTCCAGAATGTTAAACGGGTGAGCTCCACCCCACCAGCCGGGAGTATTGGTCGGGAACCGGCCGTGGGCAGTCCACAGGTAACCCTCGTATTGCTCCAGGCAGAAGTAGGCGGCTATCTCCTCGGGGTAGCCCATCCCCTTGAACACGGCCATATCCTTACCGCTGGAGAAGACAAAGGCGCCCTCGAATCCGGTGTTTATTTCCATCACCCGCTCAACAACATAGTCATCCTCTGATTGCTGCTGAGGATTACGCCGACCTACCTTGAGGAAGTAGCGCCATATCTGTGGTGGCTCCATAATTGCCGGCGTTGGTCGTGTTGGCACTTCCGCGTAGTAAATCAGGTCAAACCGCTCTTTAAGAAATGCTTCCACCTGCCTCCGCCCCTCCCGGCTCAGGTACATTATGTGGAAGGCATAACACTCAGCGTATTCCGG
>CAZMJZ010000027.1:0-9434 GCA_964566845.1 uncultured Dehalococcoidales bacterium
ACAGTCAGATGAGGCGTCTCGATGGTAAGGATTGCCAATTTTATCTATAACAAGTCCAAACTGATTATTATTCTGGTAGCTATCTTAAACATAGTCGCCCTGGCTTCTTTCTTCCGCTTTGAAGTTGATACAGACTTTCTGAGTTTTTTTACTGCAGGAAATCCAAAGGCAGAAGAATACGATAGGCTTAATGAAAAATATCAAACTGGCGAAACTATCTCAGTTCTTATCGAGCAGGATAATTCTCTCCTGGACAAAGAGAATCTCCAGCACGTCTTTAGGCTTCAGAAAGATATTGAGGAAATTGGTGGCATCTCTCAGGTGCAGAGCTTTATTCCCTCGGAAATCTCCGTACAAGGTCATCTTTTATCAGTCACGGAGGAGTTTATTGATAGACACCCTGACCTCATAAAAGATTTTATCGAGGACGAATATTTTCGTACAGGGCAATTCCTCTCCTCTGATGACAGCAAGGGTGCTATTATTGTCAATCTGGAATTGGAGGCTACAGCTGGAGAAGTAGTAGAGTCACTAGAGGAAATAGTTCAAAATGAAGAAGGCTTGACCCTTTCTCTTGCCGGTAACGAAATCATTAAGGACACCGTCTGGAATTACCTGATCAGGATAATCTTTGTCCTGCCGCCCTGTGCCATTATCCTCGTATTGTTAATTTTCTTCTTAGTAATTAGGAATCGTAAGTTTACCGTTCTGGCAATGATTCCGGCAGGGTTGGGTGCCTTATGGACCCTGGGCACAATTTTCTGGAGCGGGCAGGAACTGAATCTGGTGACAATCCTCAGCCCTATATTCGTAGTAGTGATGGGGGCAGCTGATGGGCTTCACTATACCACTCATTTTATGGACAACATAGCCAGATATCCAAACCGCCGTCGGTTAACTATAGAAACAATGCGTATGGTTGGCATGCCAATATTTCTGACGACCATAACTACCATGGCAGGCTTCGCTTCCCTGACCTGGACAGGAGTGCTACCCATGAGGCAGATGGGAATATTCGTCTCTCTGGGCATTGGCTATGCCGGTATTCTCTCTCTCTTCTTTCTGCCGGCTGTACTATCCAGAACAAAGATACCCCCGAAATTACAGCGAGCCCAGGAAAGCCGTCTGACCAGACTCATTCTAGAGGTAGCCAAGCACAGGGCTCTGATTGCTATGGCATTTCTGACTATCGTCGCCGTTTCCGCATTCTACATACCTAAGCTGGAGGTTGTATCCAATCAGCTAATGTTTTTCAAGGAAGATTCTCCAATCAGGCAGACCTTTGATAAGATTGAAAAGCATTTCGGCGGGGCATTACCGCTTACCGCGGAGATAGTTTCTGATAGAGGCACAGACATTTTGAGAGATTACAATTTTGCGGAGGACATTTTAGATACTGAGAGGGAACTGGAGAGATTACCTGGCGTACAGAATGCCGTCTCGCTTTTTGATATGATAGTTAATATCAATGAGATGATAACCGGCCAAGATGAATATCCTGAAAGCCCTCTAGTCGTCGAGAGACTCTTGATGCAGATAGATGATGAGGACTTGGAAACCTTGGTTTCGGATGACGGACTCAGGATGATGATTAGAACTGACGACCTTGACTCCCTGGATATAGATAGGCTTGAGGATTTTGTCGCTGAGCACCCTGACATTCGGATGCTTAGTGGTATGCCGGTACTTTTTGACGAGATGAACAAGCTGGTTGTACAAAGTCAGATTCGGAGCCTGGGCTTAGCCCTGGTCTTGATATTTATCATGCTTTTAGTAACTATAAGAAAGTTTAGAGCAGCCCTCGTTGCCTTGATACCAATAGTCATCACTATCACTGTTATTCTGGGTATGTTGTCAATAAGTAAATTCCATCTCAATGTCCTGACTGCCAACCTATCTGCTATCGCCGTTGGGGTGGGAGTAGACTACTCTATTCATCTTATCTCTGGCATATATTACTTCCGAAAGCGGGGCATGGGCAAGGTGGAATCGGTTGATTCCGCTTTATCAAGTGTTTCCAGGCCGGTTGTGGCTAATGCCTTTGGTCTAGCTATCGGGATGTCTGCTCTCTTCTTTTCCCCCCTGAGGATACATATGCAGGTAGCGTCTGTAATGTGGGTAGCCATGGTCGTTTCTTCGATGGCAGCTCTCCTCTTAATCCCTATCTTCTACTCAGGAAAAACGAACAATCAGGAAAGAGGACTTAGCGAGTAATATAGCAAAGGGCCAAGTGGATTTTTATTAGCTCTGCCTGCTTTCGCTGAAATTCACGGGCATGAGCAGCACGGAAAATATCGAGCGAAAAACCTTAACAAAAGGGCGAATTGTGTAATGAGTGAATAGTGAATTATCTAGTATGTTCCCCTCAGCCTCTATATCATTCTTGCCGCAATCCTGGCTAGCTCCCAGGAATATTCATAAAGGTGTAAGCCCTTACTAATGCCAATAATTTCTCCGTCATCAACCCCTATCTCCCCTGCCATGTATTCCTTTAGAAGTTGCATAGCTGCCAGGTTGGAGGGGAAGCCAGCCCATAAATCCCATGACCTGAAATAGACAAAAAAGTGAAGCCTGTTATCACGGATTCTGGTATCTATCCCTCTCAAGCATGGCGGGTCTGATAAGAAAATGGACTCCTTATCACCTACCGCCATAAAAGCCTGATTGGTATTATAGCCATCCTCTTTATACATTCTGATTACCTGTGGTATCTGGTTTTCAAGGTATTGACCGTAGGTATATTGCTCCCCCTCACCTTTATGTGCCGTCATAAGGTAAGGGAGATATCTCTCTACATACTCCATAGAGGTCGGGGGCGGCACACCCTGTGGTACATCTGGAATTAAGGGCCTTGTTCCTGGATTTCTAACCTGGACAACGACAAGCTCAAGCTCCTTCCGGTTCTGACCAGCGTAGCTCCCCCGCTCAATCCTATATTCGTATCCTTCGTTCAAGGTCTTGCGCAGGCAAAGAAACCATGCCTCAGACAGGTCTCTAGCCTCAATTACCGAGAGCTTCACCGACAGAATCCTCAGGCACCCTTCTTCATCTCTTCCAGTTCTTCGTTTATCTCTTTTAGCTCGGCTTCTAATTCCTGCTTATATTCCTCAAGCATTTGGATATATTCGTCTCGGCGAGGGAAATAGCCACCACCCCTAAACCAAAAACCAAAGGGAGGGAAGTTAAACCCAAACCTGTGCCAGTGTCTCCAATGTTTATACATCACTTCCTCCTATCGCCTTTTTCTGAAAATTGTAAAAAATCTGTCCTGATACTCCTCAAACAGGTTCCAGCGGTCAAGCTCCGCCTTTAAGTGATGAGGTTCATACTCACCATTGGCAACCTTTCTAAAAAGCTCCTCAATCCCTACCCTAGCACCAACTGGAACACCCTTGGCGTCCATATTTAAGAGTCCCCTCTTCCCCATTTGCGATAGGTTATTTGGTAGAGAGCTTCTAGTCATTTCATAAATAAACTTCATCAATGACACATCCCAAAGCTCATCCTCACCCTTAATAATAGAGACTAGAGGGTCACCACGCTTATCAATCTCGGCATTTAGCTTATTTATCACCGATAGCAAATTCTCTGATACGATGTTAAGTTCTTTGGGTTCATTCTTATAAGTGTAAAACAACCCAGGGACATCACGACCATGCCTTTTAATGAGCATATCCAAATACCTTCTGGCATCAGTACCAAACCCCTCAAGCCTAGAAAGATAATAGGGGGTTACAATTCTTGGTCTCTCAGCAATTACCCTACCCTCCCTAATCACCGTCTCACTATCATCTTTCGTCAGCTCAGAGTAAACCGGCTCAGTAACCAGATAGTAGTAGATGTTGGTTATGCCAAAGGTAGATAGGCTTCGCTTGGGCAGCCTTAATATCTCAGTGTGAATAACCGCAAGTCTAATCTTCTCGTCATCAACATCCATTAGATTCCTCGTCAAACATCGGTCATTGAGACCCTTTAGCAACTCAAACTGTCATTGCGAGCAAAGCGAAGCAATCTCACTTTTGCTTTCAAAGATTGCTTCGGCACTTCGTGCCTCGCAATGACAACTAAACAGCCTCAATCATTATAGCCTAAGGGATACTTTCCAGCTCCTTCTTGTATTCGTCCAGGTGTTTAATATATTGCGCATCTAGCTGAGCCTGCATCTTAAGCCACTCCTCCTGAAACTGCGGATGGCTTTCTACATCTATCTTAATCCCCATCAGCGACCCCATCTCCTGTTGAATTGCTTGCTGTATGCTAGACTCATATTTAGTCTTTAGCGATTCGTAAGCCTGTTTTCTCTGCTGCTCACCCTGCCCCACATAATGGTTAAAGATGTGCCTTATCTGGCTAAAGACATTCTCCACTCCTACTTTATCACTCTTCAGATTCTTCAAACCGTCCATTGCCCTTCTATTGTTACTTTTGGCTGAATCATTCTTAGGCAGACTCATGTTTCTGATTAGAATATCACTAGCGCCTTCCCTGACATATTTGGCTACGTTTACCTCATACTTACTCATCTCACCAACTAAATTGCAATCCTGCTTAAGGTATTGAGCCGCCAGTTTTTCCCCTTCTGGAATATATTTCCACCTTAAGCGCTCCTCCTCGGTCGCCTTATCCAACTTCTCCGTCTTTTCCATAGCTATCTCAATAGCACTCTTTATACCACCCATATAAGTCCCTCAATATTATTCTTACTTATATTATATCAAATACTTAAAAAAGCTCAAAACTTACCGTATGTAACACAAACGCTTAGCATTGTATGTGGTATAATATACCTAATTGCTTCAAGGAGTGTAGTTGCTATGTGGGAATGGTTTATTATTAATGCTGTGTGGACAATTATTGCTTCTACCGTCATTCTTTTAGTTCTGCTTGTAACCAGACACCAGTTTAAGGAAGCCATCAAGAAAACAATACCAGATGAACGGCATAAGAAGCTAGACAAGGTTATAGACGTAGCTTACTGGTCCATTGAGGTAATCACCCTAGCCGTACTAGTCACGGCGGTGGTAGCAATGACCATATCCAAGAAGGGCATTGCGGGTATGGTAACACAAGAAACGATACAAAGGTGGTTTCTGGAACACGGCATCACTATTCTCATCATATTACTAGTGGGAATTGCACTATGGCTGGTTTTGAAAAGGTTTCTCCCGCCGATAGTACGCAGTACCATGGTCAAAACCAAAGGTGAAAGCAAGGAAGGCATTAAGAAAAGAACGGATACACTTGTCTCTGTCTTCATGGGGATGGTAAAGATTTTAATTATTATAATTGTCTTACTTATGATACTTTCTGAGTTTAGCGTAGCCATCGGGCCAATCCTGGCTGGTCTCGGTATTGTTGGTCTGGCTGTCGGCTTTGGTGCCCAGTACCTGATAAGAGACCTTATTGCTGGCATCTTTGTCATCTTTGAAAACCAGTATCGGGTGGGGGACGTAGCCAAGGTAGCCGACATCGCTGGTACAGTGGAGAAGATAAACCTGAGGAAGACTGTACTCCGTGATTTGGATGGCATAGTCCACCATGTACCTAATGGTGAGATTAGGGTAGCCAGCAACTACGCTAGACACTTTGCCCGGGTCAACCTCAATGTTTCAGTAGCTTATGGCACTGACCTTGACCAAGCGATAAGGGTGATAAACCGCGTAGGTCAGGAACTGGCGGCAGATGAGGCGTGGAGTAAACTGATTATAAGTGCGCCCCAGGTGCTGAGGGTGAATAATCTGGGTGACTCCGGGATAGACATCAAGGTTTTAGGCGACGTTAAGCCTATGCAGCAATGGGCAGTTACGGGGGAGTTGAGAAAGAGGATTAAGAAGACCTTCGATGAGGAAGGGATAGAAATACCCTGGCCACACATAAAACTATTCTTTGGTCAGAGCCAGCCAGCTACCGTTGCCTGTCAAGACTGTTCTTATGCCAACCTTCCCGGCAGTAAGTTCTGTTCTAATTGTGGTGCCAGTCTTACCCAAACATAGGGACTAGTCATCCCAACAATAAACAACTTGTTTGTATTCAATAGTTTATATTTACTGCAGAAATGATATAATCCATTCATATGGAGAAGGATTTTGACATCGTAGACCATACTGCTGATGTTGGCATTGTAGCCTATGGCGCTAACATAAGCGAGGCATTTGTTAATGCGGCTAGAGCTTTGTTCAGCTTGATAACCGACCTTGATGATATAGCAGAGATTTTGCACCGAGATATTAAGCTCACCGCTCCTGACCAAGAGAGCTTGCTGGTGAAATGGTTAAATGAGCTTATTTATCTATTTGATACCGAAGGTATTATCTTTAAGAGGTTTGATATTACCCAGCTTAACTCAACACGACTTAAGGCTAGAAGCTATGGGGAAAAGGTAGATAGTTCAAAACATGCACTAAAAACTGGGGTCAAGGCAGCTACCTACCATATGCTAAAGGTCGATAAAGATAATGGCTGTAAGGTCAGGGTATTATTTGATATTTAGTGGAGGGTAAGGATGCCAGCACCGTGGCAAGAAATACTAAACAAGATAGATGACTACCGTTGGGAAATTCCACAGAGCTATAAGGAAGGCATGCTTGTGCCTGGTCTAATCTTCGCCGATGAATTGATGCTCAGCCATATCTGGGAAGAGCAGGTTTTTCAACAGGTAGCTAATGTGGCTTTCCTGCCCGGCATTGTCGGTCGCTCACTAGCTATGCCTGATATTCACTGGGGCTATGGCTTTCCCATAGGCGGCGTAGCTGCCATCAGAGTAAAAGATGGAGTAATATCGCCTGGAGGTGTCGGCTTTGATATTAATTGCGGGGTCAGGCTTTTACGAACTAATCTCACCGAGGACGAGGTAAAACCTAAAATTGAACAGCTAGTAGCTGAGCTTTTTGTCAACGTCCCTTCAGGAGTGGGGTCAGAAGGCAAGATAAGAGTTAATAAAAGGGAACTGGACGAGGTACTGACAAAGGGTAGCCCTTGGATAATAGAAAAGGGCTATGGCGAGGCAGAGGATATTGTAGTTACCGAAGAGGAAGGCTGTATGCAAGGGGCTAACCCGGATAAGGTAAGTAGTAAGGCTAAAAAGCGTGGAACCCCTCAGTTGGGAACATTAGGTTCTGGTAACCACTTTCTGGAGGTGGAGATAGTAGATGAAATCTATGACCAGAATGCCGCCACAGCTATGGGTATCAATGAAATTGGACAGGTGCTTGTCCTAATTCACACCGGTTCCCGAGGCTTTGGTCATCAGGTTTGCACCGACTATGTAGCCTTGCTGGGTGAAGCAGTAAAAAAGTATGGCATTAATCTGCCTGACCGCCAACTTGCCTGCGCCCCGATAAAATCGCCAGAAGGACAGGACTACCTTCAAGCTATGTCATGCGCAGCTAATTACGCCTGGACTAACCGACAGTGCATCGCTCACTGGGCTAGGGAATGTTTCATCAAGGTCTTTTCCAAGAGCCAACGGGAACTGGGTATGGAGCAGGTTTATGATGTGTGTCACAATATGGCTAAGATAGAGGAACACACTATTGAGGGCAAAAAGGAGACCCTTTGCGTTCACCGTAAGGGAGCTACCAGAGCCTTCCCTGCTGGACACCCCGATGTGCCTAATATATACAAGAATATAGGTCAGCCGGTTCTCATCCCTGGGGATATGGGGCGCTGCTCCTATGTAGCCGTGGGTACAGAAATATCTATGAAGGAATCATTCGGCTCCACCTGCCATGGTGCCGGCAGAATGCAAAGCCGGTCAGCAGCCAAACGTAGCCTCCGGGGAGCTGATGTTGCCCAGGCACTAGCAGACAGGGGGATTACGGTCAAGGCTGGGAGTATAGCTTCACTGGCTGAGGAAGCCTCACAAGCCTATAAAGATGTAAATGAAGTGGTTAATGTAACCCAGATGGCAGGCATCTCCCGCAAGGTAATCAGGGCAGTACCCCTAGGCGTAATTAAGGGATAGAAAAATGTATTTTAAAAATGCTATTGATGCTATAGGACATACCCCACTGGTTGAAATAGCTACTTTAAGCCCTGTTAAGAAGGTGCGCATCCTGGCTAAGCTGGAAGGGCAAAACCTGGGGGGCAGTGCCAGTATCAAGGACCGTATAGCAAAATATATGCTCCAGAAGGCAGAGCAGAGTGGGGAGCTAACTAAGGATAAGATTATCGTTGAAGCCACCAGCGGAAATACCGGGATAGCTCTAGCCTGGCTGGGACATAAACTGGGCTATAAAGTTACCATTGTTATGCCTGATAATATGAGCCTGGAAAGACAGCAACTGCTCAGAATCTTTGGTGCCGAGCTTGTTCTTACTAAGGGAGCTCATGGAATTAGTGGAGCTATTGATACCGCCAAGGAATTAGCCACACAAGATAAAAAATACTTTTTGCCTGACCAGTTCTCAAACCCAGCTAACCCACAGGCTCACTACGAGACCACCGCTCCCGAAATAATGGCTGATTTCCCCTATGACAGGATTGATTGTCTAATCGCTGGCATTGGCACCGGAGGTACCATTGCTGGCATTAGTCAGCGACTAAAGGAGAGATATCCTGATATCAGGGTAATTGGCGTTGAACCGCCCCCTGATGATAGCATTCAGGGTTTAAGATGTATTAACAGTAGTCAGACTTCACCCATTCTGGATTTAAGCCTTATTACTGAGAGGACTGTTGTTACCAGCCGACAAGCAGCCATATTCACCAGGCAGCTCTTAGATAAAGAGGGAATCTTTGCCGGTTTATCCTCAGGAGCCGTAGTCCATCAAGCCATCAAGGTTGCCAATGAGATGGATGAGGGCAATATTGTGGTTGTGCTGGCTGATGGAGGCTGGAAATACCTGAGCCTGGACTTCTGGACTAAAGCTGAGTAGATAATGGGCTATAATTAGTAAAGATAGGTAAGTTTGAAGGTCATTTAGCAACCTATCCCCCTGACCCCCTTCCCTCATTAAGGGCTTTGCCCAAAAGGGACTGAATCCATGTCACCCTGAGCGTAGCGAAGGGTCTGGGGGCGGTGGAGGCTATGTGTGCATTGCCAGCCCCACCCACAGATTCTTCGTCACTTCGTTCCTCAGAATGACATTTGAGGCAAAACGCTTATTAAGGGAAGGGGGAGTTTAGATAAGAGAGGTCGCAGACTCCACTCGGAGAGGGGACCGAGGGGTCGACAGAGTCCGCCCTAGGCGGAGGTGAGGTTGATAAACAGCAATGGAGAATTATTATGAATAAAGCTAAGTCAAAGATGATACAAGTTTATCTACCTTCGCCAAGCCAAAAAGGAAGTATATCGCTGGAAGAAGCCATTGCTTGGCGAAGGTCAATAAGACATTTTGCTCCTGAACCTATCTCCCAGTCACAGTTATCCCAAATACTATGGGCTGCCCAGGGCATCACCGATATCCAGGGCAGATATAGAACTGTCCCCAGTG
>CAZMJZ010000027.1:9534-13527 GCA_964566845.1 uncultured Dehalococcoidales bacterium
TGGGCTGCCCAGGGCATCACCGATATCCAGGGCAGATATAGAACTGTCCCCAGTGCCGGAGCTACCTATCCACTGGAGGTTTTCGTTGTTTGTGGTCTCAATTGTATTGCGGGAATAGGTGATGGCATATATCATTATAATATAGCTAACCACTCCTTAACCCGGCACTACCAAGGCGATATAAGGTTAGAGCTAGCCAGAGCAGCTCTGGATGAGGAATCTATTTACCAAGCTCCGGTAAATATAATTATTTGCTCTTTATATGAGCGAACAACCCTACGCTATGGCAGCCGTGGCGAAAGGTATGTGCATATAGAAGTAGGGCATACCGGACAGAATATTTATCTTCAAGCTACTGCCTTGGGTCTGGCTACCGTAGCCATTGGTGCCTTTCACGACGAAGAAATTAGAAAGGTGTTGCAGCTAGACAAACCATACAAGCCATTATATATAATGCCACTGGGTATATCGGTCTGAAACTAACCTCTATTACACTTTAATAGAGAGCGTATTGCTTCTTGTAAAACCTAGGCAGTATAATTGGGATAAACCATAAAAGGAGGTAAAAAGGAAATGGAAGAGGTTCAGAATCTAATCAAGACATGCCTTAGCGAGATCGAGCGGGTGCTTACCACCAAAACCGTAGTCGGTGAGCCAATTACCGTGGAGGGCAACACCATCATTCCCCTGGTCAAGATTGGCTTTGGATTTGGTGGTGGAGGCGGTAGCGGCAAAGGTGATACGGTGAAAGGCGAGGGTACCGGAGCTGGTACCGGTGCCGGCGGTGGCATTGAACCCGTTGCTGTCATTGTGGTCAGCAAAGATGGGGTGAGGGTAGAACCGGTCAAGGGGAAATATTCCTTCGTTGAGAAAATCGCTGATGTCGCCAGTAAGGTCATGGAAAAGCGAGAGGAAAAGAAACAGGAAGAGAAAAGGAAAGAGTAGAAGAGCTTGCTGTCCGTTTACATCATAGCCGGTATCATCCTATTCATTACTCTTATACTTTCCATCCCGGTGGATATGGCGTTTGCCCTTGAAGCTCACGAGGATGTGAAAGTGACGATGAGGGTGGGATGGCTCTTTGGTTTAGTCTGGAAGGATATACGCCGGCGGAAAAAGAAGAAACCCAAGAAAAAGGAAGGAAGCATAAAGCCACTACTTTCTATGCTTAGAGCCAAAGGGCTACCAAGAAGGCTTCTCAAACTAGCCAGGCAACTGCTGAGCTGTCTCAGGATAAGGCAATTAGATGCTGATTTCAGGGTGGGACTGGATGACCCTGCAGACACCGGCATGATGTGCTCTGTACTTTGTCCAGCCCTGGCTCTTCTCAACGCCTTCATACCTATGAGGTTAAGAATGGAACCCGTTTTTTATGAACCTGCCTTTGAAGGCGGTCTGCATATTAGGATAACATTGTTTCCCATACAGATGGTCGGACCTCTCCTCTTTTTCGTTCTCTCGTCAACTGGCTTGCACACGGTAAAGTCAATGGTGATATCAAGTTGGAAAAAGAAGAGATAAGCACCGGTCAATACATATATGTTGGGGAATTGACACTGCTCCCAATAATACGGACATATATGAGTTGCCGAAATGTTAATAATGGTATTGCGTGTTTCGGCACAAAGACTCCCATTGGCATCATAGTCATTTCACCTGACTGGCGGCGCGCCTTAAACATAACCGGTGAAGAGGTCCCGCTTGATGAGTACCTAGAACAGGTTCCAGAAGTCAAAGAACTACTGCAAAATATGTAGAATTAGCTAAGGAGGATACAATGACCACAAACGCTTCAGAATCGGAAATACTCCAGGTACTAGCACAAGTCAGGCATCCCGAAATCGATAACACACTGGTTAACCTAGGAATGCTTAAGGACATAGCTGTATCTAGTAATAAGGTGAGCCTTACCTTAGCGCTCCCTCTTATGGGAATTCCAATCCAGATAAAGGACTACCTGGTGCGCAGCATACACGATGCAATATCTAATCTAGACGCCAGTCTACAAATAGAGCTAAGGCTGGCGGAGATGAGTCAAGACGAGCGCGCCAAGTTCCTCAAAATGTCACAGGAGGGGTGGCTAGGCTAAGGTAGCTGGGCGCAATTATTATTTCGCTAGCCAGTATTCTATACTGTCGACCAGAACTAGTCAGCTTGAAATTAACTAGCGAAACCACCGGGTGATAAAGGCGCTTCTTAATACTACATAGGAGTCTCGACCGCTTCTTCAGCTTCTGGAGGCAACTCAATAGAAACCGGCTGGTTATAGTCGTATCCCCCAAAACTCATGGCGACATCTATTGTCATTACACCTTCTTCCTCTGGATAACCCATGTCTTCCGGAGTCAACTCTATAACCATATCTATCTCCGCCTTGGTCAAGAAATATGTATCTTTGTCAATCCACTGCTTCACCGAGAAGCTCTGGAATATATCCTGCAATGATTCTTCGGGTACTTCCCCGGTTACCTGTGCCTGCTGCATATAGAACTGCCACAACTGCTCCAAATCAGGGGTGAGCTGAAGCACATAGCAGTCTACACCTTCTACCATCTCGCTGCCTAATAACTCAACCTGCGCCGCCTCAAGGAGCTCGGTCTGATACTCAACCTGACTCATTTTTTCCCAATATCCCTCGGGTATCTGTGACTTTGCCCACGTCGCTTCCATTTCTGGCATCTCCGCCAACATATATATCATGTCACCAACAATATACATCTCGATTCCCATTTCCATTTCAGTTTGTCCGGGCATCGACATATTCTGAGTAGCCACCATACTCATCTGTCTGTTCTCAACATCTACGGCACCGCTGGAGTCCATTGTCATATTAACTTCAAACGCCTCACCCTCAGCCTCACCAGCCATATCCATGGTCATATCCATATCAAATTGATATGTTCTCATATCATCCAGCGATTCTATTACCCCGTTAACTATTTCCTGCGCTAAAGGTAACTCTCCACCTTCTTTATCACAAGCAGCCAAGGTAAGAATCATAACCATGGCTAGAGATATAGTTACTATTTTCCCCCACATTTTATCCTCCTTTGTAATAAACTAATTAGTCAATATTCTAATCTGTCTTCCAAGGCTAGATGGCTAGTCCTTTGATATTGGTTCAAGCTACCGAGTATACAACACCCTCCATTTATAAGGCTCACAAACCTCCTAGGAAAGGTATAAAGAAGGACCCTGCCACCAGAAGCATGATTAGCCCCAATACAGCGTAGATTCCCAGGGTGATAAGGAATATTCTCCAGAACAAGCCCCAGGCTAATCCCCAAGTAGGTTTGACTTCTGTTTTATCCATTTTTTATTTCCCTCCTTTTTGTTTTAGTAGCCAATATTCTAAACTGTCGGCTAGGGCTAGCCAGCTAGCCTCTATGATATTGGTTGAGCTACCTACAGTTCGCCACTCCTCAACCCCATCGCTGGACTCAATAAGAACCCTAACCTGAGAGCCCGTGCCAACACTCTCCTCAAGAATACGAACCTTATAGTCAACCAGCTTGACCTGAGCTAAGCTGGGATAGAATTGTAATAGAGCCTTACGTAATGCCTCGTCCAGGGCATTAACCGGTCCATCACCCTCAGCCGCAGTATGTATTACTTCGTTGCCCACCTTTACCTTTACCACTGCCTCGGATAGCATCTCCTCAACATTTCTTTGGGTAGATGGTCGCCGTCTTTTCTCAACCACTAGCATGAAATCAACTAGCTCAAACGGCGGTTGATAACCTGGCTTAGCCCGGTGCAATAGCAACTCAAACGAGGCTTCAGCATTCTCATACTGGAAACCACGACTCTCCAGCAACTTAACCTGCTCAAGCAGCTTCCGTGCCTCCTTACCGCTGGGAGGTAAATCTAAGCCCCTTTCCCTCGCCTTATATATGATATTCTCCTTGCCTGATAGCTCAGATACTAGCACTCTGGGCTTATTACCTACCCGAGTCGGGTCTATATGTTGATAGCTTTCCGCCCACTTCCTCA
>CAZMJZ010000028.1:0-13351 GCA_964566845.1 uncultured Dehalococcoidales bacterium
GCGAAGGCTCCCATAGTTACCGGTTTATCCGGGTCTAGAGGCAAGGGGTGCTGATATGGAGGGATAAAATTGTCAACCTCACTCTGCTCCGGCATGTATATAGGTTCAATCATGTGTGACAGGTGGAATCCGTCCAGGTGAACCATTACCGGAAGCAAAACTCTTTGGTCTTCACCAATGCGGAAGGCGCATAGAACGTTATCAATAACCTCCTGCCCATTTTCAGTAAATATTTGAATCCACCCGGTATCTCGAACTGCCATCGCATCAGAGTGGTCACCCCAGACGCTTAACGGTGCTGATAAAGCCCGATTAGCCACTGCCATAACTACTGGTAGCCGCATAGATGAGGCAACATATAATACTTCATGCATTAACTCCAACCCCTGACCGGCAGAAGCAGTAAATGCCCTAGCCCCCACCGCTGATGCCCCAAGGCAGGCACTCATTGCTGAGTGTTCAGATTCAACCGGAATATAGGCGGCATCTAATTCTCCATCTGCTACTAACTCGGCAATGTGCTCAACAATATGAGTCTGTGGGGTGATAGGATAGGAAGCCACCACATCAACATTAGCTAGTTTGACTGCTTCGCCAATTGCCCGTGATATCTCTATTCCTACCCTTCTTGTCATCATTCCTCCTCTCCCATGGTTATTGCCTCTGTTGGGCACTCACAGGCACAAATACCACACCCCTTACAGTAAAATAGATTGGCTTCAAAGTATCCCTCATCATTCTGTTCAATGCACCCCTCGGGGCAAAAAATGTAGCAAATACCGCATTTTATGCATCTTTTAATATCGAGGCTCCGTCTTTGTGACCTCCAAGCCCCTGTTTGATATTGGCTGGCATTCCCTGGCTCGGTTACTATTGAGCCAATCTTAAGGTCCTTCCAGGTTAGTTCACCCTCAGGTTTACTCAACTCTCCTTACTCCTTTATCAACCTAATTCTTCCCACCAACCCTGCAGTTGTATCTCGGGGTTACGCCTCAACATCTCCTTTCAGTCTTTGCCCTCACAACCTCTAAGGGTTATGAATTAACCCTTATGAGATGTTGGGTCGTAGCAACAGGCGTTATTAAACAATATCATTTACTACAGTTTCCTGGTATGCCTTTTTCATAGCGTTAATATTCTTTTCTGCCAAGTGCCCAAAGCGGTGTTTTAGTGGCTCAAACAAGGATTCTAATTTAACCACACCGGTGGCTTTTACCAGAGCCCCCACCATAGTGGTATTAGTAATAGGAACACCTAACATCTGCCTGGCAATACTGGATGCATCAATTACTACCAGTTTATACTTTATGTCAAATTCATGTCTAAGTTGCTCAGCTTGTTTTTTGGTATTAATTATTGCTATTCCATTGGTCTTAAGCCCTGAGGTAACATTAACAATGCGTAGTAGCCCGGGGTCAAGCACTACTACTATATCAGGTTGTTTTATTTCTGCCCTTATCTTAATGGGTTGTTTACTATCTATTCTAACAAAGGCTAAGACCGGTGCGCCCCTCCTCTCTGGACCAAAGCTGGGAAAGGCATGAGCATATTTGCCTTCACTTATAGCCGCCTGTGCCAATAGTTCAGCAGAGGTAACTGCACCTTGACCACCACGACCATGCCATCTAATCTCAATAAGCTGTGTCGCATTATCTATCACTCAAACCTCCTGACCAACAGAAAGAGCGCCCCTGGAGCGACTTGAACGCTCGCGCCCAGCTCCGGGGGCTGGTGCTCTATCCACCTGAGCTACAGGGGCACACATTTACAATTATAATACACTATTGCGGGCGATGAAGCAAGAGATAGCCACTTACTCCGTTTCAAATCTACGATCTCCTTTGCTTAATCGTCTTCTCACCAGCTTTTCCAACTCAGGTAATCCAAAGCCTACTGGTAAACCTATGAGTACCCATAGCCACCAATGTGCGGGGAAAGGTGCCGTCCTAAATATGGTATTCATGAAGGGGAGGTAGACCATCATCAGGTCTATAATAATAGTTAGTGCTATCCCCCATAGAAGCCACTTATTGGAGAAGGGGCTAAAGGTAAAAGCCGACCCAAAGGTTGACCTAGCGGTCATCACATAGCCTATGTGCACCATCACCACGCTCATTAATGCTGCCGTCTGTGCCTGAGTTAACATTATATCTATATTGCTTGAGGCAAGGGCTATATGTCCAAAGCTCCAATATATAATAAAAGCAGTAGCCGCCATAGCCACTGACACTAAACCAACCCTCTCAAAGAATAGGCGATTCGCTATCTTCTCCTTAGGGTCGCGCGGGGGGGCTTCAAGCAAACCCTTGTCCTTGACCTCCATCATTAGAGGCATAGTGAGGAATACTGAATCAAACAAATTTACCCACAGGATTTGTATCGGCTCCAAAGGAAGACGCATGGCAAAGAGAGTTACGAATGGAGCCACTAAAATTGCCCCCATAACCAGTAGTGCCTGTCCGCCATTCGTAGGCAGGGTATAAAGGATAGCCTTTTCCAGATTATTCCAAGCATGCCGGCCTTCTTCCACGGCATTTACTATGCTGGCAAAGTTATCGTCAGTCAGAACCATATTAGAGGCTTCCTTACTTACCTCGGTTCCAGTTATCCCCATGGCTATGCCTATATCGGCTGCCTTTAGGGCTGGGGCATCATTTACTCCATCACCAGTCATCGCCACAATCTGCCCCCTCTTCTGCAATTGCTGAGCTATCCTCAACTTATGTTCTGGAGCCACCCTAGCATAAACCGAGACCTTGCCCACAGCTTCATATAACCCCTCATCGCTCATCCTGGCTAGTTCTTGCCCGGTTAGAGCACTATCTTTACCACTAGCTGTTATCCCAAGTTGACGGGCAATAGCCTTTGCCGTCAGTACATGGTCACCGGTTATCATTACTGACCTTATCCCGGCTATCTTGCATTTACGGACTGCCTCAACCGCTTCTTCCCGGGGCGGGTCTATCATCCCCTGTAGTCCGAGGAAAATTAGACCCTTCATATCTGCCGGTTCCAGCAAGGTCTTCTCCTTAGGAACAATTTTGTAAGCCATACCGAGTAATCTTAAGGCGTCTTTTGCCATCTCGTCTGCTATCTCCAATATCTCTACACTCTTTATCGGCTCAATACCTTCATCAGCTAATTGATTTTGGCACATCCCTAAAATTCTCTCCGGCGAGCCTTTCACATAGATGATATTTTTCTGTTGCCCCCAGTGCAAAGTAGCCATATACATTTGCTCTGACTCAAAAGGTATCTCATCCAATCTGGTTAACCTTTCAGTAATGCCGGCTTTAGCTGCTGAGACTACTAAAGCCCCCTCAGTGGGGTCGCCGATAATGTGGTATCTCTCCTCATCTCTCACCAGGGTAGCATTATTACATTGGTAACCTGCCATCAGGGTTTCAGCAAGCGCATTATTTTCCTGTGTCGGGTCAATTACCTTGCTCCCTAAAACAAACTCTCCAGCAGGTTCATATCCCACCCCATTCACCTCATAGCCTTTGCCACCGCAATATATCCTCAACACAGTCATTTCATTCTTGGTAAGTGTTCCTGTCTTATCAGAACATATCACTGTAGTGCAGCCTAGCGTTTCCGCCGCTGGAAGTCTCCTTATCAATGCGTTTCTCGACGCCATAGCTGTTGCCGCCAAGGCAAGAATTCCAGTTACAATCATCGGTAGCATCTCAGGTATGGCGGCAACAATAAGAGAAACCGAGGCTAAAAAACTATATACAGGGTTAAAACCAAACAAGTAACCCAGCAAGAAATTAACACCGCCAAGGATGAGGATAGCAATAATCAAGAATTTAGTGAAGGCGGTTATCTTCCTCTGTAGGGGGGTATCGACTTTCTTGGTCTTCTTCACTAGTTTGGCAATTTTACCGAACTCTGTTTGCTCTCCAGTGGCTATTACAATCCCCTGTGCCGAGCCACGGGTAATGAAGGTACCACCAAAGGCCATACAGTGCTGGTCACCAGGGGACAGATTCGGTGTCGGAATGGAGTCAACATTTTTCCTCACCGGTGTTGATTCTCCGGTAAGGGTAGCTTCATCAGCACTCACATCTTTGGTGAAGAACAGACGTAAATCGGCTGGTATGCTATCACCAGCGTTTAGAACAACCACATCGCCTGGCACTAGCTCCCGTGTCGGTATAATTTTATGGTCTCCGTCTCTGAGCACAAGACAATCCGTCACTATCATCTTGTGCAACGCTTCCAGAGCTGCCTCCGCCTTTCCCTCCTGAAAGAAACCTATTATCACATTGAGTACAACCACCCCCAGAATAACTACCGTATCCCACAGCATATCCTCGCCACGCAGGGTGAGAGTACCGGTAATCGCCCCCGCCACCAGCAGGACATAAACCAGGGCGTTATGAAACTGGCGTAAGAAGCGCATAAGAGCACTCGGCTTCTTGAACACAAGTTCGTTATAACCATATTTCTCTAGTCTGGCTTTTGCCTCGGTGGAAGTAAGTCCACCACTACCTGCCTCCAGAACTTCAAAGGTCTGTTCTACCGATTTTTGATACCATGTAGTCTCATTCAACGATTAGATACCTCCCTAACATTATAAGGTAATAACAAAACAACTAATAAAAATATAGATAAGAATAAAGTTGCCCTGAAGATAGCAATAACAGGGATTTGGTTTAATGGTTAGCATTTATTCAAATCTAGAATATGACAAAGACCAGAACCAAAATATTATAGCCAAACTTGTCTTGTTCGTCAAAGAACGGGGCACAATAGCTTTCAAAGCTCTGATGATTCTGATTCGGCAATTACAAATAGAGCATCACACTGACGAATCTCATATAAATATTATGGGTATTCACTTAAATTCTCTCTAGCTATGCTATCCCAAATTGAGAACTGAATCAAGGGACTAATCGTTACAATAGGCTCATCCCATACATATGCCGGAAGTGAATAAGGCATAGGCTCCTAAAATATAGAGTACGATTAAAGAAAAGGCATACCAACTAATAACGATAAAGGTCTTGCGCTTCTGCCTGAATCGGAGCCCGACAATTACTAACAAGCCCATCACCACTACCACCGCCGCCGTGATGAGATGGGTACTGGACACCGAGGCTAGAATAGGTCCTTGGGTGTAGAAAAGGTCAACAGCGAAAATAATGGCAATGTTAAACATATTGCTGCCTAATATATCGGCGACTGCCATATCTATTGCCCCCAAGCGGAGGGCAGCGATACTAACCACTAACTCAGGCAGAGAGGTGCCAATGGCTAAAAATAAACTGCCGACAAAGCTGGTATCCCAACCAGTAGTCTGGGCAATCTCATCACCAACAAATGATAGCCATATCCCAGCGCCAATAACTGCTGCCGCTGCCAGCGCAAATTTTAAATAGACCGTCCTTGTTGAAATTTCCTTATATTGACGGAAGTCAGCCGGTAATGACGGCAACGGGTGACTGCGCTCAAAGCGAAACATCTGCCTCATCGCTACTAAATACACGATAAGGATGATAATGCTGGGGATACCCACCCATCCCAGAGCTAAACTAGAAAGCTTTCCCCCAGCTAGGATACCACCAACGGCAAGGGCGATAAGCAATATACCCAGTCCTGCTGTTGGTATATGCCTGGTGCTTGCCCTGCTTAAAATTGGGGCGGGACGATGGATGATATCCAGTAGGGCTAAAATAGCGAGATTGAACATGCAGCTTCCTAACAAAGTACCCAGGCCTAAATCAGGTAGTCGAACTAATGCAGCCGAGCTTACCCCAGTAACCAGTTCAGGTGCGGAGGTAATGGCAGCCAGAAAGAGCAGCCCCACCCATATCCCGCCCAAACTGGTCTTCTTAGCAATAGCATCTCCATATCTGGCTAACTTCGTCCCAGCAAATACGATGATGACAAGACAGGCAATAAACTTTAACCAAACCAAAGATTAAGGCTCCTAGTGATTAACAGCACGAAGAAATATTACTATATTAGAAGCAAGTCCGTAAAGCATATGATATAATAATGCAACCAGGGAGAGGTGTCCGAGTGGTTTATGGTGCCGCTCTCGAAAAGCGTGAGTGGCCGTGCCACCTAGTCCCCCCAGATACGATTTCGTGCCGTCCTGGCCAAGGCGAAACCGACTTTTGTATCTGGCTGTGCTACCCTGTACTATGGGGTGCTAAACAGTTTGTCGGCAAAATGTCGGCAAAACAACGACCTTCTAAAGGGACTTTGAAGGTCAAAGGGAAGAATTTTTAGGAAGCACTTTTACTTCTTGGGGGGAGTCCGTGGTTGCGGTATCCCGACTATGGCCCCAGGGAGTGACTCCTCATCCTCACCAATCAGGCTGCCTATCTCAGCCAGCAGGTGTTGATACCCGTCCCAGCCCAGCACCACATAGCTTTGCTGTTGGACAGCAAGGATTACCTGAGTAACTGTCGTTTGGTATTTCCTGGCCAGCTCGGAGATGACTATGACATCTACCCCCTCCTTGCCTATCACCACCCGCACATCCGATTTCCAAGCCGCTCGCCATCTTGATAAGTCCTTCTCAGTTATTCGCCCGTAAAGAGGGCCGTTTATGCCGTCCGGCATGAAGATAAAGGGAAATAGCAGCGCATTCATCCTCTGAGGAGCAAATAGTCTGTCAAGCAGGTTGTTAAAATCCTGGTTAAGGCGGAACCAGAGGCTTCTCAATTTAGCTTGGTCGAAATGTGCCACAATGGAATCAAGCTCTCCGGGAAGGGCTTCCATCTCCCGTTCCATTACCGTCAGCTTATCTTTAAGACTATTCAGAAACGAACTCATTTCTGTGCTTCTATCGCCACCGCCTGAAAGGTGTCTTTAGCCTCTCCATGCTTCTCTAACTTCTTCTCCATTTCTTTCCACTTTTTACCGAGTTGAAATACCTTTTCAATCAGCTGATCCGCTTGAGCAAAGTAATTGGCAAACTCGGTCATCACTTCCCGGCCTAAAACCCGGGCTTCCTTTATCTCGCCAGCCGCCAGCACTTTCAGATGCTTTCCACTTGCCTCGGCTATCACTTTTAGCTCTTTAAGCCCAGCCACTCTGAGGGGGTCAATTTCTGCCTCAATTTTGGCATTCTCTTTTTCCAGAGTCTGCACTTGACTTTGGGCTTTTGTTAATCTGAGATCGTAAGCTTCAGCCTGTTCTTTCCCGGCATTAAGGAGCTTGGTCACCTCAGCGTACTACGATAGGTATTCAGCAAACTGCTCTACCGTTTCAAACCGGTTTAGGATACGCTGCCACATAATTACTTGGCTGTCCTTAAAGCCTTTGGCACGAAAAGCATACAGGACTCCAATAACTTCCTTTAGGTCGTCGTGCTTTCTCCTGAATATTCTCTCCTTGGCCTGCCACTCCTCCGCTTCCAGTCTTTTGGCTTCTGTCTGCTTTCAAAGGTCCTCGATCTCTGCTTCTGCCTGAAGGACTGCTCCGTAGGCTCTCAAGTGGTCAAAGAACCTGGTAACCGCCTCTTTGCCCCTTAATCCGCATTTGGCACCAATCTCCATGAGGGCATCTCACAGCTGCCTGAGGCTGTCGCCGTCGAAACCCAGCCTTTTCACCTCGTTCAACTCGGTTAGCAGCTCAGCCTTCTCGGACACCCTGGTTTCCAGATCCTGCAGTTGCTTCTCCACTGTGTCTTTTTTATCCGCTAGGCTGGAAAGATTGCTCTCGGCTTGATCGATCTCGGACCTCAGTGTCTCCTCCCTCTGTTCCTAAAAACTGGAAATTCTCTTGGACTGCGTTGGATTAACTGGACTAACCGTCGACGAGACAAAGCTGGTCGAGTATTAACGACTGGTTGTGAAAATCGTGCATACAACAAAAAGAGAAGGAGTGGTAACCCTAATTTCCGCCTTGCGCTTGTAGGAAGTGTTTCTATGCAAACCCTGCGGTGTTGCTGCCATCAATTCCTGCGGTATCTCCAGTTGAAGGCCCAGAGGAGTGGCAGCAGCTGTGGCTGCATGTCCATTGTTCGCACAGCTAGCAACGCTCCCCTAGAACCATCTCCTGAGATGCTGCTAGACGATGCTCTAAGACGCTCGTCTGAACCAGTAGGAGATCCGCCTGAGATGCTCCCGACATGCTCGTAGCAGATGCTCCCGACATGCTCGTAGCAGATGCTCCTGAAAGCTCCTGCGAGCAGTAAGAACCGTAAATGGACTGACGCTGGAAACTACTTGGAGTTAGTTGGACTCGCCAGACTCGTTTCAATCAAGTGGTAGTATCCCTTCCAGTACATAATCCGCTGGCTGCCACTCAACAAGACGATGGAATGTTCAATTCCCTCAGATGGGGGCAGGTCATAATGCCTGTAATTATGCCGGTGAGACTAACTAAAAAGTAGTCAATTATTTGGGGTAGGTCAGTAGTTCAAGCATCTAACCGGCTGATTAAGAGTCAGCACGGTGTTCTCGGCCTTCCAGACAACTTTCCCAGCTATAAAAGTAGATGGGACAGACACCTCAAATCTCAACAGTCAGGAGGTCGGATTATTCTCCTTCCTCACTACTTGCCTGCCAGGCAACAACCAGCGGTAGCACTTCTCATAAGGATAGCACGGCTTTTGAACGACTGACGGCTCTTTCTAATCACGTAGAAAATAACCCATAGCGTCAAGCAAGTTCAGCTGTCTTGACAGGTACCTAACAAAGTCGTAACATCAAGGTAAGATGGCAGGACCAAGAATAGCTGAGCTATATAAGTACATGACCCTTCCCCAAGCCGCCAAACGATTGGGTATACACCCGGCCAAGCTTCGCCGGCGGATAAAAGCTGGTATCCTTCCACCACCCACTTATGTTAATGAGTATGGCTTGAACTTCTTTGACGAGGGCTGGCTGAAGGAGGCCCAGGCGATTCTGGTGAACTCTTTTGAGGGGGAAGCTAAGGAGACAAACTGATAGTTGAGAAAGAGGATATAGAGTCGCAGTCGTAAGGAACGAATATAAATGAGTGATAGCAATAATCAGAAGCCCGCAAGGGAGTGAAGGCTAAGACATGTGCATGGATGGTGAACAACTTAAAAGCCTGATCATTGAGTCGCTAGAACAGCAAGGCTTTCGTGTGGACGGTGGTCGGATTCATCCACCTTCTAACATGGACAAAGGCGAAGTTCGTAAGCTACATGATGTAGCCAAACGATACCGGATTGAAAAGAGCAAAAAAGGGCTTGTTCGACACGAATCCAGACTTCTGGAACGACTAGCCGATGGACAAGAGGTTATTCCTGAAAAAATCGTGCCCCGTTTGGTAGAAGTCAGGGCTGATTCTGAGGACGAGCTACTTTTTCGCTATGCCACCTTGCATTGGAGCATTCCCATTTCTTCTGGATATGGACGACGATTAAGATTTCTAGTGGTTGACCATAGCAATAATAAATTAATGGGAATAATAGGCCTTGGAGATCCTGTCATATCACTAGAAGCCAGAGATCGTTGGATAGGCTGGAACAGGGATACTCGTCATGACAGGTTGCGGTATGTACTCGATGCCTTTGTGCTAGGAGCTATTCCCCCTTATTCTCACCTGCTCTGTGGAAAACTCATGGCCCTTCTAGCAGTAAGCAGTGATGTCCAAAATATCTTCTTCGATAAGTATAAAAGGCATAACTCCTTGATTAGGAACCGCATCCACGACATTCCACCGGTACTGGTAACGACAATGTCTGCCTTAGGGAGATCATCGATTTATAATAGACTGAAATACCAAGGAGGTGTATCGTACAAAAGTGTTGGCTATACCTCCGGCTATGGTGAATTTCACTTCTCAAACGGTTTGTATAAGGAAATAGCAGATTATGCGCGCTCTCACTGTACTCCAACGAGCAGAAAGGAACAGTGGGGAAAAGGTTTTCGAAACCGAAGAGAAATCATCAGAAAGGTTCTATTACATATTGGCATTTCCGATGAATGGCTTTGCCATGGACTACAGCGCGAAATCTTTGTGGTTCCTCTCGCCTCAAACACACGTGAATTTCTCCGTGGTGAGGAAAATCATCCTAAGTGGTTTGGACAGTCAGCCATGGATATTTTTACGTGGTTCCGCGAGCGTTGGTTATTGCCTCGCACTCAGAGAGACTACCGCTACCGACAGTTTAATCCCCAGTCGTATCGACTTTGGGAACATGACGATGTAGGCACATGTCACTACTCTCTAACAGGCACGGGGGAAGGAATATATACTAGAGGAGGCCCCACGTGACATATGAAGTCCACGAAGGTTACGCTCGCTTACCAGAAGACCTATTGCGCGACCTCCTAGATGGTGCGGAAGACTTGGCTTCACAAGCGACGCAGATGCTGGAGCCAGCACTTGAGCAGCGTGAGCAACTGCGCTCCGCTATGAACTCCCTTGGTCTTATTACAACATTCCAACCTCGCCAACCTGTCACAGTTGCCGGGATAGATGGGGGCTTTGCTGTAGAACGTACCAGTGCCGTTGATATCACCCTTAGCGTAGCTGTCGGAGTTGAGGGGCTTACTGGGGAAACGGTGTACTGGAGTGGAACACAGTATGAATGGTGGACGAGAGTTAGTAGGCACGACCTGGAAACTGAAAGATTGGCTCGAGGAGTAATGGTCGCACAAGAATTAGCCGTTCTGCGTGATGCTCCCCATAGCCTTCGAATCTTAGATGGCTCTCACATGACACCTGTCATACAACTGAACACAGCATTGACAGCTCAGTCGGAAGAGCTACGTGGAGAAGCACAACGTGTGTGGGAGAGGCTCCATGCCGCAGAGGCACTAACATCAGCTACTACGGATGTCAAAGTGATTGCAATGCCCAAATATGACTCCTCCCGAGTTGTGTGTGACAGACTGGCAAACGAACTCGGGCTAGAAATACCAGGAGATGACAAGCACTTATTAGGATTACTATTGCAACCGGGGGAACTCTTGTTGCCACAACAGGTCCCGGAACAACCATGGGTATCACTACATTTCAATGCTCGTTCTGCCGCTGATGAGAAGTGGTCTGGAGCTTTTGAGGAAGCAATTGAGCCTCTGAAAGAGCGGATTCTGAAATTTACATTTTTCAAACCAAGTGAGTTCTCACCAGCATATCGCATTGAATTTAAGGGAAACGTTTCAGACGAAGATTTCAACGTGATTTTGGCTACTCTAGAGGCACAAATCACCGGGCCATTTATTAGAGAACCATATCCTCAGTATTTGGCGGACGTAATGGCCAAGTCAGTCGGTTTAGGTTTAAGTGCCTTGCAAACTGCTGTACAGTTACGCATGAGTGGCATGGGAAGGCCAGAAATAGCCGAACTGCTCATCCACTCATATAGGACGGAGGGGGTCTAAGAAATGGAAGACAATATTGGTATTGTTGGCTCACCGAGCACTACAGTAAAAGCGACTGTCGATATATTAGAATACGCAACAGGTTCTCCACTTCATGGCCAGTTAGTCTACTTCTCACACGTACTCGATAATTGAAGAGGCACTTAAACGTCTAACCGGTATAGTCACAGAATACTCTGCTGAGGTAGTGGAAATCACTCCCCTAATAGCGAGAGATGTGCTGAAGAATCTATACCAGCGATTGGTCCCACGTTCCATACGCCACCGCCTTGGTGAGTTTTATACTCCGGACTGGTTAGCTCAACGTGTTGTTAACCAAGTTACCGGGTCACAAACCGCGCTAGATCCAGACAAAAGGGTATTGGATCCAGCATGTGGCACTGGAACATTTCTGATAGAAATAATCTCCAGGATGATTCGCACCGCGGGCGATGCTAATCCCAGTAGAACGCTGGATAAGATATTAGAAAATGTTGTGGGTTTTGATCTTAACCCACTTGCGGTTCAGGCGAGTAAGGTAAATTACTTGCTAGCCGCCGCTCCTTTGCTAAGATATGCTGAGGCACCGGTCTTCCTGCCTGTGTTCCTAGCTGATTCGGTTTCCCTACCTCGCCGCGGAGGGATGCTTGAAGGGAATGTCTATGTTTTTGAGACCAGCGAAGGAGACTGGCGCATTCCAGTTCCATTAGTGGAATCCCGCTACCTAACACCGCTCGGTGAGATTATTGGTCATGCTTTGAAGCAGGACCAGAATGTAGAATGGGTGCGAGACGAGATTTCCAACAAACTTCCTATCCTGATTAGTGTTGATCAGCCCATAATTGACGAGGTGTCAGCTTTATATGAAAAAATCCACGACCTCCACCAAGCAGATAGAAATGGAATGTGGTGGCAAATGGTAACCAATGCGTTTGCTCCTGCACTACAGGGCAAATTCGATTACGTCGTTGGGAATCCACCATGGGTGTCGTGGGAGACTCTTCCAGAGAGATACCGCAGAGAAAACGACGAGCACTGGGTTCGCTATCGTCTCCGTCCAGATGTCCCGCTGGGTCGAAGGCAAGCCTCGTCAAACGTACCGGTGGACCTCTCAATGCTATTCGTAAGTAGGTGTATCGATAGCTATTTGGCTGATGGAGGCAGATTAGGTTTCGTAATTACTTGGACGGTCTTTCAGTCTGAACTAGCTGGCAGAGGTTTTCGTAGAAGACATCTGCCGCCAGAGTCGTCATATAGCTTTGTTCATATTGATGACATGTCTTCTCTGAAAGTCTTTGAAGATGCAACCAACCAGACATCAGTAGTCATAGCAAGTCGGAAACCAACCGACAGAAAGCGTATCCCTGTTACGCTATGGACCGGCATTCAGAGCCAAACGATTCCTACATCTCTTGAAATTGAGAGCGCAACGGAACTCACAAAACGTCGTAACCTTTTTGCCGAACCAGTTTGATCCCAATGATGGTGCATCTCCTCTATTGATAATGCCTCGGGCGGGCTTAGAGACAAGTCTAGCGATTCGTCGGCGCTCCCCATACCTGGATTCCATTCGAAAGGGAATAGATACCCGTGGTGCGAACGGTATCTTCTTTCTAGATATCGCGGATAAGGAGGGAGAACTACTAAGAGTTAGCAACCGCCCTGAGAATGGCCGGAGGCACGATGTCTGGCAAGCAGAAGGATTTGTAGAGTCTGAAGCTGTTAAGAAGCTACTGCGGGGCGAGGATGTATCCCCAGGAGAAGCTAGACCTAGGTTGGGGCTCTTACTATTTCATGATGATGAGCATGTTAGTTACCCTCTTACGTCTAGCGAGGCCAAGGAGATATTTCCGCAATCAATGGAATTTGTGAGTCAGTTTGAGGAAATTCTCCGCTCTAGACATAAGTTTAGAAATTTTGATCCGACCGGAGAGCATTGGCTTGGGATTTATTCGGTAACAACAGCAGCTCTTGCACGGCACAAAGTAGTTATATGAGACTGCCGAAAAAGTACTCATATCCAACAAGAAATGACCTATAGAGGAGCC
>CAZMJZ010000029.1:0-13041 GCA_964566845.1 uncultured Dehalococcoidales bacterium
GAGAAGGCTTTATTCAACATGAAGGAAAAAGCGGCTAAAATCGAAGTATTAAACCTGCAAGCTGAACTATGTAAATCATTGTCTGATTCCAAACGCCTCCGTATTATCCAGGAACTGCGAGAAGGCGAAAGGAGTGTCGGTGAGTTAGCCGAGATACTGGGAATTAAGCAGTCAAACACATCACAACACTTGGCCACATTGCGTAAGATAGGCATAATTTCTCCCCGAAAAGCAGGTAGCACAGTATACTACAAGCTTGTTAATCCAAAGATAACCGAAGCATGTGACTTGGTACATGAAGTTATCGCTGAACAGTTAAGTGAAAGCAAAAAACTTTCCAGCTTTATGCAGGCGCAGGTATAAACCTAGTCAAGTGAGGAAAGAATGATGAGTAAACTCAATAACAAGCTACATGCCCAACTGCAGAATATATTTGGTGACCGCGTTACTTTTCGTAAACTGGAAAGAAAGCTTTATGGGCACGACATCGCCGCCGTCCCGGGGCTAATCAAGGTGCTTATTGGGAACTCCGTCCCCGAGGCAGTGGTACAGCCAGAGACTGAGGCGGAGCTTGTCCATCTGGTAAAATGGGCGTCTCAGCACAGTATACCACTGACCCCGAGGGGTAAGGCGACATCCGGCTACGGGGGCGTACTGCCGGTCAAGGGCGGTGTTGTCATCGATTTCTATCGGATGCGCGCCATTAAGAACATCGACTCCGGCAAGATGCTGGCGACCGTGGAAGCTGGCGTGGTCTGGGAGAAGCTGGACAAGGAACTCGCCAAGCAAAGGCTAACCCTGCGGCTCTACCCTTCCAGCTACCCTGCGGCTACCGTCGGCGGCTGGCTTGCCCAAGGGGGCGCCGGCATCGGCTCCTATGAAGCCGGCTGGCTGCTTGAAAACATCACCAGCGCGCGCGTCGTCCTGCCCGATGGCGAAACCCGGGAATTTACCGGCGACGACCTCAACCTGATCTATGCCGCCGAGGGCACCACGGGGCTTATCAGTGAGGTTACACTACTGGTACAGCCTCTTGAGGAGCTGGAGGTCATCGCCATAGGTTGCCCGGACGCTCATAACCTCCAGAAAATGGTTCAGACCATTATCAATAGGAAGCTGCCCATCTGGTCGCTGATGTTCATCAACCCGCGCATGGCGGAACTAAAGAACAAAGCGCCCCTGCTGGAGCACTTCGAGCACGCCGTCGAGGAAAGGGTGCTGCTGCCCGCCTCCTACATCACCTCGATCGCTTTCCGCAAGAAGGACCGCAATGCTGTTATGAGCAACCTGCCGGAAATCATGAAACCATACCAGGCAGAGATGCTGAGTAAGCGAATCGCTCACCATGAGTGGGAAAACCGCTTCAAGATTATGATTGTTAAACGCCTCGGGCCCAGCCTAGTGCCCGCCGAGGTCGTCGTTCCCCTATCTACGCTGGGTGACACCATGGCCGAGATTGAGAGCGAGGTCAACCAACCCATCGTCAAAGAGGGCATCGTCATCCGCGACAGTATCGGCGGGAAGCCCGAAGTGGTCATCTTAGGCTTTATCCCCAGCGACCAGCGGCGCTTCAGCTATAATTTCGTCTTCGGACTGGCGCTGACTATCATGAAGATTGCCGAAAAACACGGTGGGCGTCCCTATTCTACCGGATTGTATTTCACCAAGAAAGCTAAGAAGATATTGGGCAAGAAAACATTCGAAGCCATTAAGAGTTTCAAGGAAAAGGTCAATCCCAGGTCCATCCTTAACCCCGGCAAGGTTAGTAGCGGTGGTATCATCGGCGCTGTCATGACCGTAGCCAGCGCACTGGAGCCGCTTATACGACCGCTTGGAAACCGGGTTATCACCCGATTGGGGGAACGCCCCACCAAACCGGTACGCGATATCCCGGCGGATGTTGCCTGGTACGCCTACGGCTGCTCCCAGTGTGGCTATTGTATAGACGAGTGCGACCAGTTCTACGGACGTGGTTGGGAGAGCCAGAGCCCGCGCGGTAAATGGTACTGGATGCGGGAGTACATGGAAGGGCGTGAGGAATGGGACCAGTTTATGGTGGACACCATTCTTGCCTGTACTACCTGTGAACTGTGCAACCTGCGCTGCTCAGCGTCATTGCCTATTGAGCCATCCTGGATGAAGCTGCGGGGGCAACTCATCAATGACAAGAAGAAGATGACCTTCCCCCCTTTTGAGATGATGGCAGCGGCGCTGGAAAAAGAAGGGGATATCTGGGCGGCTTACCGTAAGGATCGCACCAACTGGTTCCCCGAAGATCTGTGGGAGAAGCACGGCCCGTCCCATAAGACTAAGATAGCCTACTTTGCCGGCTGCACCGCCAGCCACGTGGAGAATGATATCCCCCAAGCCGCGGTGCGGCTGCTCGACGCCACTGGGGTAGACTTCACCTACACCGGTGAAGCCGAGAATTGCTGCGGCACGCCAATGCTCGTCTGCGGCAAGTGGGATGTCTTCTTGGAGACGATGAAAAAGAACATCGCCGCTGTCAAAGAGGTGGGCGCCGATACCGTAGTGACCTCATGCCCTGCTTGCGATATGATGTGGCGTCAGATTTACCCGCGCTGGGCAAAAAAAGAGGGCATAGACTACGATATTAAGGCCAGGCACTACAGTGAGGTGATAACCGACAAGATTAAAAGTGGGGAGTTCGCCTTCCCTGATAACGGCAAGAAGCAGAAGGTAACCTTCCACGATTCCTGCCACATCAGCCGGGTATCCAGTGTCTACGATGCTCCCCGAGACCTCATAAAGGCAATCCCCGGCGTGGAACTAGCAGAGATGGAACATAACCGAGAGTGGGCACATTGCTGCGGCAGCGTGCTTACCCTCATCAAGGATCCTCCCGTAGCAGCCATTATCGGCAAGGGACGTATGGAGGAAGCGATGGCCACTGGTGCCGAAAAGTTGATCGCCCTCTGTCCCTGCTGTGAGTTCCAATTCCGCGTGACCGCCGATAAGAAGAATCTACCCATCGAGACGATTGACCTAGCGAGGTTCGCTGCTTCAACGCTGGGCTACGAGTTCCCCGACCCCAAGCCGGAGGTACAACGGCAGTGGGCTGTCTTTGAGGCTATGATAGCACTAATGACCCCGGAGGGATTCGCAGCGCTGATGGGCACCATGTGGCCGGAGATGATCGATGCCATGCCTTACGGCATGGGCAAGATGATGCGTGCCATGGGCAAGATACCGGGGGCGCTCAACCTGATGAAGCCGATGTTTCCCTTTCTGTTCCCAAGGTTATTGCCTATGATGATGCCCAAGGTGATGCCGGTGATGCTGGAACGGGTTGGTGATCGCATCCCCATGCCCGACTACATGCGAGAGCAGATGCCGGATCTGATGCCCAAAGTTATGGACAACCTAATGCCCCACATGATTGGCGATGTTGTCCCACTAGTGACCCAGCCAATGATAAACTACCTTAGGGGAAATAGTTAGAAGGAGATTACTAATTAACAATTACTCAAACTGTGTGATTGTCTTCCGGATCGCTCCGAAAAAGTGCTCATAAGTTGTCTACGTCCTTTACTTTTACCAATCGCTTGCCCATAAGATTCAACCTGAATTTTCTTATTCTTTCAGCAGGTATTATGTCACCTGTTGGACTTCTGAAATAGAGAGCGTCAAAGGGACACTGAACAATACAGGCACCGCACTGGACACACCAATCTGGCCTCGGCAGAGTTACCTTATGCTGGCCAGAGTTCATCTCATAGCAGTTTCTGGGACAGACCTGTTCACAGACACCAACGCTCCTACATTTTACCTCATCGAGAGATATTTCAAGCCTTCTGTCTTCATGCAGACCGCTCTTATACACCGGCGTGCTCCCTGTCAGATCCAAGCTCACAATAAGAACCAAAACCAGAGAGACAAAAGCCCAGCGAAGAAAAAACGCCCAGCTATGAACACCAGTCGACATGCTATAAGTAGCCAATCCAATCATAGCGATTCCCCATAATACTAGATGAAGTCCGCCACGACCAAAATCAAAGAAAACAAACCCAACCCGTTTGCTTCTGGAGCCTAGCCATCGTTTATAGAGAGGGAAGGACATGAAGATTAACAGGGATAAAAGCCAGACCAGACAAACCAGCAAGGGAATGGCTTCGGGCCAGAAGGGGACCATAATTACTGCTGGTATGACGGAAACCGGGAATGCCCATGCAATCGCCATCTCCAATCGCTGCTTCCAGGGAAATTCCGCCTGTCGCATAGCTAGAGTTTTCCGACAATCGTTCCTCAAGAAGGCAGGGATATCCGCGGCATAGACTGGCCCCCAGATAATCCGCCATCCGCTTCTTTCCTTTACCATCGCAGCCTCGACACCAGTGGCGGCGAGCTGGGGCAGGATAACATTCCTGTGGGCTACCATTTGCGCTATGTGGGTCGTTTTAAGTGCCGAGATGACCTCGTGACCAGTGAGGTGGCCGCCAGTAGCTGCGCACCAGACGTTAATCCCTTTGCTGTTAGCAACGAGCAGAAAGGCATCCACTCCTTCCAGGGCACGTTTCACCCTAGCCAGCGTCAGCAGGTAGTTAACAGTCAAGAGTACCGGTGAATTCCGGTCAGGGTTCCCCAGCCTTATAAGACCTGTCTTGGCAGGGAGCGGAAGAAACCTTAGGAGGGAACTGACGATACTGACTATGACGTAGCTAAACAGGCTCATCCTATTCTCTGACCAAGATTCACAGCTACTAGTTCAAGGAAGTTACCCATTCTATTCACCCTGAGCTCCTCTATTGTTAGTTCCACCGCTCTCACTTTCTGAGGTAAGTCCTTAATAGCATGCGAGGTTGTCTGGGCTATGAAATAAGTTATTACCACTAGAGGCAGCCTTATCAGCCAGTAAAGTACCTTCATAGCAATGCTTTCAGGCACTACTTCATCGGCAACCAGAAGAAGCCCTCCCGGTTTCAGAATTCTCTCGACCTGCCGGAGGGTATAGGTTAATTCATCATCGGTTAGCTCAGAAAAGCAAAGTCCGCTCATCACGGCATCATAGCTTTTTGCCTTTTCTTTATCCAACTCGGCAACACCCATTTCACAGAAATCCGCGTTCTGCTTAAGTGACGCTTCAATCGCCCTTCTTCGTGCAATCGCCAGCATCTGTGGGTTTATATCGATGCCTTTCACCCTGGCTCCTACCTTTGCCACTCTAAGTGCCAGCGCTCCGGTCCCTGAGCCCAGATCAAGTACTTGCTGGTCTTTGGAGATATGCGATACCAGCCGATCATAGACTTTGTCCAACCTGCCGAGCGTAAGTATACGGATGCCTATATCATACCTGCTAGGCGCAGATTCTAGTATTTTCATCAGGACATACGCGCTCATGATGGCTCTTGGTTACTGATCAGCAGTTGCTTGAGCTTATTCTACTATGTTTGGTGTGATGACGTTTATAAATAGAAAGCTTGGCTTGAAGAGTTGGGAGGTAACTAGTTCCGCTGCACAATCTAGCTGTTAGTGCAACCAAGGTAAGTTACAGATATGATAAGTCCCGAGCTGCGTTTGTAATCTGTCTAGCAGGTATGATTTTTTCTCCCAGGCTCACTTTGGAATTGATTTGCTACAACTACCTATTGACTTTTTGATGCTTTTTATGCTAGTGTTCTGGTTTAATTAATATACTGTCTTTGTCTCGTTGAACCTTTGGAGCGAACAATGAAAATGACCAAGGTAGCCTCTGTGGTTGTGATAACAGGTCTTCTGTTTTCCTCTCTGGCTTTAGTTCCCACTCCCTCTATGGCGCAGAAACAGCTTCCTGACCTGGTAGTTCCCGATGTATTACAAGTTGATAGCCAGATTTGTTACCACTTAAAGAACATTGGTCAAGGTACAATTCCTGGTGTTTTAGCGCCAACAAGCTACTATAGTGCTCTGTTTATTGATGGTCAACAGGTGGCGGTAGACCAGGTCGATGTGTCTTTAGAGCCAGGGCAGCAACTTGACAGGTGCTTCAAATATAAGTGGCCAGCAACACCCGGTAAGCATACTATAAAGGTGTGTGCTGACTGGGGGCAGAATATAACAGAAAGTAACGAGAAGAACAACTGCTGGGAGGATGTATGGGTGATAGAGGAGGACCTCCCCGACCTTATAGTAGAGGTAATCGAGTGCAGTCCAGATAACAAATTGTCGGTGACCATAAAGAATATTGGCGCTGGAGAGCTACCCAGTGGATGGAGTGCGTTAGCTGACACCTACTTTGATGGCGTAAAAAAGGGTACCTTCGACCTTACATCCCCCACTTCTATCCTAAACGGAGGTATAGACGAACCCGGTGGCAGTTCTACTTATCTTCTGAGCTGGGATATCACCGCTCCGGTAACGGTGAAAGTTATTGCCGACTTCGACGATGACATAAGTGAATCCAAGGAGGATAACAACTCTGGAGAAGATGATGTTGAGCCAACGGTAATTGAACTTCCTGACCTCGAGATTAATGATGTGTGGGGGTATGGAGATATTTCGGGTGTGTATACAGAGATACGCTACATAATTCGGAATTCGGGCGATGGCTCTGCAGGTCCGAGCATAACTGCACTGTATATTGATGGCGTAAAAGTTGGAGAACATCATGCCGATGGTTTGAGCCCCGGAGAATTGCGAGTAGAACAGTACCCATTTGAAGGGGAGTGCAGTGGCGTCTCAGATGAATTTAGTGCCACAGCAGACTACTACGATACTTTAGAGGAGTCAGACGAAACGAATAATACACATTCTCGAATTTTTTCCTGTCCAGACGAGATAGACAAGCCGAATCTAGAAATGTCCTCCGTGTGGCACGAAGGCGAAGAAGAGTACTGCTATACGAATAGACAATATACAGAAACGAATAATATTAGGTTCCGTGTGAAAAGTTCTGGAGATGCCGCCTCACCGACCACTGAAGTGAGGCTTTATGTTGACGGCACCTGGTTCTCTACGCGGAGTATTCCCCCACTCGCTCGTGGGGAGAAGTATGAGGATGGGTTTAATTATATTGGGGTATGTTCTGGTGACTACGATACGATAAGAGTGGTCGTTGACCCTGCCGATTCCATCACTGAGTTGGATGAGACGGATAATGAACTTATAGAAGAGTGGGATTGCTATGTTGTGCCGCCTCCGGATGAAAAACCCGACCTGATTATTCGGCGAGTATGGCTGGCACCGCTTGGGGATGGCAATTATAAGATTGCATATGAAATTAAGAATCAGGGTCCGGGATGTGCGCCTAATTCAGAGACAGGGCTTTATGTGGACGATGTCTTCGAATTTAAAGATGGAGTCGAAAGATTACTCCCAGGCGAAGCTAGAGATGAGGAATTTTGGCAGCATTATGCTATGTCCTCATGCACACTACCATCCGATACCATACGTATCGTTGCCGACTATGACGATGCAATTGAAGAAATTAGCGAGACGAACAATGAAGATTCCTTGACATGGGAATGTCCAGAAGTGCCTATAGAACCAATAGAAAAGCCGGACCTGGTCATTATGGCTGTCTGGTATGAGACTGAAGCGTATAAACCATACGAAGATCTCTTCATAAAATATTCTATCAAAAATCAGGGTACTGCTCCAGCAGAACCGTCAGTAACACACCTGAATATCAATTATCACGATATTGCTACCAGTAATGTACCGGCACTTGACCCAGGTGAAGTCATTGGTATGATAACATTTTCCGAGAGATGGACTCCGCAGTGGAATGATAATCATATAGAGCTCTGCGCAGATGCAGATAACGATGTAGATGAGATAACTCCTGCGCCATCAGGTGAACTGAATAATATACTGAGAGAAGACTGGACATTCGAACTATCATGTTGTGACGGAGTTCAGAATAGAGACGAGGAAGGAATAGACTGTGGAGGCAGCTATTGTCCTCCATGTAATCGCTGTGATTTGACCACGCTGCCGAATCGTTTTGATTGGAGGGACTACTATACTTTGCCACCGATAAGAGATCAGAGCTTTCCGCATAGCTGCGGGTCGTGCTGGGCACATGCCGCCATTGGTGCCATCGAGGGGACATATATAGTTCAATGTGGCGGAATATCGGACCTTTCGGAACAGTATGCCATCTGTGAAGTCAGAGGAGATTGCGGTGGAGGCTGCCCTCACGATGTTCTCAAGCATGCACGTAACACTGGGATAGTAGACGAAAACTGCCAGCCCTACCTCGCCAGCAACTCCCCATGTAATAAATGTGGTGACTGGAGAGACAGGCTGTGGAGGATACAGGAGTACCACAGAGTTTCCAGTAATGTTGAAGCGATGAAGAGGGCTCTAATCTGTTATGGACCTCTATCGGTCGCCTCAGAGAACTGGCTACACGCTATTGTTGTTGTTGGTTACAATGACTATGTGTCTCTGCCCGGCCACAGTCCCGGTTGCTGGATAATCAGGAATAGCTGGGGAACAGATTATGGAAATGATTTAGATGGTGATGGTGCACTTGATGATCCGGGTTACGGACTGATACCGTATAGTGGTCATAGCCATAGCGATATCAAAAACTATGTACACTATGTAAGAGGAGTTATATCGCCATGAAGACAGACACCAAAAAGGTAATTGTGGGCGGATTGTTTTTTATTGCTATTGGACTTTTGCTGCTGGGCATTATCAACCCTTGGGCAACGGCGATGGTCAATCCGTCGGCTGCCTACTGCGAAGCGCTCGGGTATAATTATATCACGGAATCGACTCCCGAGGGAGAAAGGGGTCTATGTGTTCTGCCAAATGGTGAGGCTGTGAGTGCCTGGGATTTCCTGAAGGGAAAGGTGGGACAGGAGTACAGCTATTGCCAGCAAAAGGGATACGAAATGAGAACGGTGAAAGACACCGAAACGTGCATGAAGTTCGGCACCGAGGAATGTGCCGTATGCGTTCTTGATGATGGCACAGAGGTCGAGGTTACCGAACTAATGGAATTGGACTTTACTTACACTGGAAGCTACCGAATATCCAGTACTACCATTGGTATAATAGCGGCGGTTGCAATAGTGCTAATTGCGGTCGTTGTAACGTTGTTTATGAGAAGGAGAGCGCGTCTAGCGGTCAAGAGAAAGGGTGAATAGCCCTCAAAAGGCAGCTCGGACACTACATAACAAATCCACCCATCTTAAACTTTGGCGAAACGCTATAGCCGGAATATACACTCATCGGCTAAGGCGTACAATGGCTCAGCAATATTTCAACAAGGTAGATAGAACTCTACCGTAGATGGGGATGTGTTGGCACTCTCCAGAGCTATTCAGGACACATCTCGCAACCAGTTGACATCAGCACAACTATGAGTGTAAGAGTCACCGACACCGCGATCCATAAAAACCTTTTCATCACCTAACCTCCTCTGCCAAAATCCCACAATCTATTTAACACGTATCTAGTCGTTTGTCAAGAGGACGTGGCGTTGGGGTTTATACTTTCTAGCAGTTTGTCTACTTGCACTAGTGAGTGCGCTGTATTCTTCTAAACATAGGCAGTAGCCATAATAGAAGAATTATGCCGAAAAATAGGAAGGGTTGGAATGAGGTGGTCCTGCCGGTGGTGGTAATGGCACTTGACGGTAAAGCTGACGGTTTTACCGTGGCTATGGTCTCCGCTTTTATCTCGTATGCAGCCAGCTCGACGCCGATAAATTCCTTGGGCGCCCAGCCCAAAAAGTTATTCTTACCAGTTGCCTCAGCCCAGACCCAGCCCGGCTCACCCTCCAGCTCAAAAACTGCAGTTGCCTTGTTGTAGTCAGGTAGATAAACTAATGCTGCGGTATGACTACTGCTAACCACTATAGCTGAGCGGTATCCGGCACCCTTGTACATAACCGCCAGTAGCACAGTACTATCTTCGCAATCACCACGACCAAGCCCTTTTTCAACGATAATTGTAGCCAGCTCATCGGCATTTAGGGCAAACTCTTCATATTTAAATTGGTCTATATCAGGGGTATAGTTTACCCTATCCCGGACGAAATAAAATACCTGCCTTGCCCTTTGTAGTTGGTCTGGATATTCTTCGGCAATCTGCTCACCCAGGCTATAGGCTAGGTCAGCATTCTCCCCCAGACTCTCGAAAGCTATAACGGGACGGAAAGTCGTCTCGGTTATTTGATAGAAACCGTCTTCACCACAGGCGCTAGTTCTACATATTTCCCAATCATCAAATACATCGCTGTTTCTCGTCTCCAGATTTGCTGATGGAGTGGCGGACGCAAAACCAGCGGTGGTCAAAACAGCTACTAATACAAATACTAAAATTAGTAAAACCTTAGTTCTCTTCATAGCGGTGTTGTTAGGGCGGCATGGAGTATCAAGCCAAAGAAAATAAGATAGCCAAAGACATAAATACCTACTGCTACTGGATTCTGGTTAACACTCCTAAATGATATTCTGGGGGTTAGCTTATCAACAATATGGAAAAGGGCTATCCCGATAAGCAGGCTTATTACAAAGCTTATAGCTAATAAACCCCATGTTCTAAAATCAAAGATGTAGCCTAGCATTGGGGCGGTGACCGCAGTCAGCGCGGTAATAGCACCGTGAATGACAAGACCAACCAGAATGAAAAAGCCAGCAATGAATAACCCAGTGGCAACCGGACTTTCTCCGATACGCTGGCGCTTATGAATATGAGGGGTAAGAGCATCCAGCACCCTGATACCAAGCCATGCCAGAATAACGGAGATGAGTGCCAGCAATATGACCTTAGCAAGCCATATCAGAACAATTACCCAGTAAGGGGCGGCTAAACCTAGCTCTTGCATTAAATACTCTCCTTTATATTTCTATTAGGCAACTCTCCCTCTTTAAGGGAGGGGGAATTGATTTATTCAGAGGGACTTTGTCTATCTAAGACTTTCTTCAATGCCAATGCTCCCTAACGAAGAGAAGAGATAAGGGGGTTGCTAAAAATATATAAATGCATGATTATGTTAATAGTAATGGCGTAACATATACTTCAATGATAGCTGCTGGCAGAAGCAAGGCAAGGGCTATGGCAAGATACTTTGCATTCTGTTTTAGATTGGGCAGTAATAGACTTCGCTTCTCCTTTCTGAATAGGGCTATTATTACCATTGTGCCGAAACTGAGGGCGGCTGCCTCACCCAGGATGAAAGCCGATAGTTCAAAAATGCCGTGGGGAAGCAAACCAGCCAGTAGATAACCAATGGATTCTTCCTTGACTATTATGGTCGATATAAAAGCTATCACCCAGCCATTAACGGTTAGAGCCAGAATAGGCATCAAACAGAGAATCGGGCTGAAAACAAAGCTTAGAAGCAGAACCATGGCATTCTTAATAAAGATGAATAAGGTAGTAAGGGCAAGAGGAAGCGAAGCTAAGACATCACTAAGCTCTTCAAGGGAAGCTATGTCTTCAGCCAGAAGGCTGTTGATTCCCATTGGGGAGGTAAAACCGAATATCAAACCAACGCCGAATAAGAGAACGGCAATGAATATCCACCATTTGTAGCTATATAAACTCATCTAAGCTCGAATTTCCCATATCAACTACAATGGTTATACTAACACCTCAATCGCTGGATTTCAAAGTAATATGGAATTCAATCCGTTTGATAATCTAGGTGTTAAGTGATTCTTATCATATTCGCAATCTAATTTCATGTGGAGTAAGGTTCTCTACCGGTTTATTGACGCCATCTATAGTTATTTACTTTGCTCTTTGGGATAAGACAGATTCCGCACAAATCACCGATATGTAAATCCATATTTTCTGCGCGCGGTGGAATGCCTGCATAGCAAATGTTACCTTTACCACGTTATAGGTAAAACGTCTCACCTACCGACAATACGATAGAATTATCTTTAATACCTCCTCGTGCGCTAAGGAGCAATAAAGCAAGCTCTCATTAAAACAATAGAAACATCGGCTACAAAGGTAGCACTGACGTGACTTTAAGCAGCTTTTGAGAGGGCATCCGTTGAGGAAAATTCATTACAAAACGGGATTCTTCTTCACGGAATTGTGTCTAGGATACCGATGCTGGTAAAAGTACAGGAGGAGTAACACAAATGAGCTTGAGCCAATTATTAGTTAAGATGATAGTTGGTTCTGGCTCAAACTCAAAGCCGGGGTGCATGAAGCTGTTTCTTACTCGTTGTTCTTAAACTTTTTCCTTCCTGTGAAATGATGGTTGTCGCTTAGCGTGAAAGTTACCCTACATCTAATCATGTCGTTGCGCCTTCAGAGCACCGTTACGATATGTGAGTTAAGCCTCCTATTGTTAATCACCCCAGAAGAAATGCGACTGGATTAATCTAAGCCAGCAATGATTCTCTCAACCTTGGTGATGTCAAGGCTGTTGACCACATCATCCTGGTTGGCATCAGCCTCAGGGGTTCTAGCATCCATTCCGACGACGATTCTTTCTACCTTAGTGATGTCTAGACTATTGACCACGCCATCCGAATTGGCATCGCCTTTTCTCCCCTTGGTTCTTATTTTTACCCGTCCGTCATCGTCGACCACGGCAACGGGGTCACCATTCGAATCCATCAAGGTAGCAGCAACAACCAGGGCATAAGTGCCAGCGGCAGCAGGGTCAACATTGAAATTGATGGTCATGAAATCGCCATTCACGGCAATAGAACTATCTATCCTGTATCCGACATAGCTAACCTCACCTACATCTATTGTTGGTAGGTATTGAGCATCTAATCCAGCAGTACCCAGCAGATTACCTCCATTTAGGAGAGTCGCTGTGAGGTGAGGGTCAAAGGTCACAGTCACATCACAATCCGTGATGGGAATACCTCTCGAGTCCACCTCAACATCAACGCTGAAGCTACCGCCAGATGGAACTGTCTGGTTTTTTGGTTTAATGCTGACTACAACTTCCGCAACTTGAGAAGTGATGAAGCTCTTATCTAAGCCGTAGCTGGTTCTCTCACAAACAGCCCTGGCTCGGAAGTAGTAGGTAGTGTTCGGTTGAAGGTCGGTTAATTGGGCATCGAAGATAGCGGTTGTGCTCATAGTTTCTGTTATTGTTTCATTGGGGTA
>CAZMJZ010000030.1:0-12981 GCA_964566845.1 uncultured Dehalococcoidales bacterium
TTATAGTATTAGTTATCATAAAATATATTTACCTGCTTTAAAGGGAACATCGCCTTATTTTTTATCCTCCTCTCCAAGGCAATATCTTCGCTGCCTATATTTGCATTACATATTTTCTTTTCTGTTATTCCGCGGTAGATATGTCTCGGGATTAACCCACTTAAAACTCACCAGCTAGAACAATGCTGTATAGCTATCACCCTCGTTTATATTATTTTGCCATCACCTACTTTGCCTCTGACCGCTTTAGCCCCATATCCTCAACTGCCAAATCAAGAAGCTAAGCTAGTCATTGGTACTGATACCGGCTGCTTTAAAAAGTCTTGCAAGCTCCCTGCGGGCAAGTCGAGTGGGGTTGACCTCTTTTACTTCCCAGCGCTGCACTGTGGATAGGCTAACGCCAACTTCTCGTGCCAGGTCTTCCTGAGCCCATCCTTTTTTCCTCCGCAGTTCTTTAACTTTTTCTGGTAACTTCATAATGTAAACCTCTAGTAGCTGTATGAAATAGAGGTCTATCTGCTACACCGCTTGACAGAGCGTTAGTAGACTATTATACTATAGCTGTGGACATTTGTCAAGGTCTGTGTTATTATCTTGCCACTAGTCCTGTCTACGTAGTTCTTGTTATATGAGAATGGGAAAACGAGCCTTGTTTGAAGCCACTCTACCTATGGATTAATGCGAGGAACAGGTTGATAGAAGCTATAACTTGTCTACTAGCTGTTGCTGTAACTGTGGTGATTACCGTTTCTTAAATAGCACTATGGGAAATAGTATGCCATCCAGCTATTTTACTTGGAGTCGATTTCCAGTCCTTCATATGCAGCCTTAATTAAGCTATCCTTAATTAAAAGACTATAGTGAAGCGGAGGAATAACCTTGAAGACTATACTCTGCCCGAATTGTGGACAAGAGATTGCAGAAAGCCCTTGCCCGTTTTGTCACCATCCAGTAGCGATAGACGGACCAGTTAAGGGACCCAACAAGGGTAATCTTCCTAGGTATACCTCCGAGTCAGCGAAACCGGCCAAGCTAATGTCCGATGGAAAACACAGAGAGAAAAAACCATCCTCCAGAAACTCCTATATCTGGACAGGGCTTAGCTTAATAATCATCGGAGCTTTGTTGATTCCAGCATCTCTATTCCTCTTCACCTTTACCTGGCTTACTGCTCTGGGAATAGCCGTACTTATTCTATCTTTCATTCTCCTTGCCCTGGGTAGGACTATCCCAAAGCTATCACCTCAAGCCAGCGCTCTTCTTCTCGAAACTGGTATTGACAACCTGGCAACTGTTTTTGAAGAGCTTGGGGTTAAGTCAAAAGCCGTATATCTTCCCTCTTCTATGACCAACGGCAAGCTCAAGGTTATCGTGCCTCTCAATAGCAAAAACTCAACACTCAAGATAGCCAAAGCTCTTCCCCAGCGGCTCATTGTTAAGTATAGTGATAGCACTGAGGACATTGGTCTAATGGTTACTTCAGTGGGAAATGTTGCCGTCCGGATGCTTGAGTCGAAGCCAGGTCCCAGTGCCAGTGGGGTTGAATCAGCACTGACTTATCTGTTTATGGGAGTCCTGGGTGTAGCTGGGAGAACCGAAGTCGCAGTCCGGGAGCATCACATCAGGGTGGAAATACATAACCCCCATATTGAAAATAGGGAAACTTGGTCCAGCCAGTCTCTAGGCAGCCCTCTAGCCTCAATAGCCGCTTCGGTAGTTGCCGAAGCCTGGAATAGACCATTTGTTATCACTCAAGAAGAGCGCAACTGGAGGAAACACTCTGTTGAACTTAAGGTGGTTGGATGAAGCTCTATAACAGCTACATCCTTATAGTTGCTGGTCTGCTATTGCTAACTACCGTCATCCTGACTGCTATAGGACAGGAGGCACTTGATGTCTACTACACAATCTACATTTTAGAAGCCCTCGTTGTTACCGAGCTATATATATACTTCAATCCTAAAGCTCGTCGTGGACTGAGTCTGGTGAGTGCCATACTATTTGGTGGCTTTTTGTTTGTTGTGTCACTAGAGGTTATTAGGATACTGGGATAAAGATACATCATAATTTGGTATGCCATGAGAAGATTGACTATTGCCTTATCTATACTAGTACTACTATCATTACTTTTACTTGGTTTGTCAACTATTGCCTCTCCCAACCGCATCCCTCACGAGGACCCAGCAACAGCCATGAATTCTCCAGACCCGGCATTACTGCTGCTTTTCTACGGTGATGTCTTTGACCTAGCAAGCATCAGTAAATACAAGGATGCCCAAAGCCTGCTTGAAGATATCAAACACGCTAACATAGCTGATGAGTTACAATATATCATTGACCGCTACAACTCCCTTTCCGATGAGCTGTTCTCCAATCTGGATACTGCGGAAGCCCTTCTTGATAAGGCATCAACCTTGCTTGCCCATTACCGGCTATACGAATCTGAAATCAAGCTGGAGGATGCCGAGGTAACTATTTATAGCGCACAGTCCCTGATAGAAGAGATAGAGACAGCAACCGATACCTTGGGCGAAAGACTTAACATTTCGGCAGCGTCCGTTGATAGTGAACGCAAAGAAGCCTACGACCGCCTAGAGCAAACTCTTGAACGACTTGACCAGCTCATCATTAAAATAAATCTGCTTTGGCAGAGTCTTATTAAGAAGTATGAGACTCAAATTCAGGAAGAGTTAATATCGACTGAGCTCACCCTAGGTGTCACCCCAACATCGGCATCTGTTGGCGATAGTATTGTTGCTTGGGGAATACTCACTGGAGAAGGAACTCCTCTAGCCAACAGGAGGTTAACCATCTTTTTGAATAATAAGACCATTACCATTAGTACTCCACTTGATGGTTCTTATGTTACTACTACTAATATACCATATGAATACGCTAATCAAATGACCCTAACTACAGTATATACACCCTCTGGTGCTGATATTGGCACCTACCTTGATAGTAAAAGCCCAACAGTAACGGTTAACACAAGTTACTACACCACCTCACTAGAGGTATCAGCGCCAGCGACGGGCCACCCGGGATTACCTATCATCATTGAGGGCAAGGTCAGCTCGCCTGGTGGGGCGGTAGACCGAATCTTAAAGGTGTTCTTGAACACTATTGAGCTGGCTAGTAAAACGGTACAAAATCAATATACCTTTGAGGTGATACTGCCAGCAAAGGTTTCGCTTGGAGACCAAAGCCTGAACGTGGTTGTTTCCCCCCAAAAGCGCTATTCAGGCACATCAAAAAGCGTAGCTATCAACATATCTAAGCTACCAATAGAAGTAGATACCCGGTTACCATCAATTATCATTCTTCCCAAATCAATCCAGATCAGTGGCCGAGTTTATCACCACCTTGAACCCCTTACAAATGCCAATATAAACTTGACCTTCAAGGAGTTCTCAACTACGGTCAAAACATCAACTGATGGCAGATTTACAGCTACTATAGAGGCTCCCATTGACCTGTCTCTGGTTGACACCCAAGAGTTAGGCATAACAATTAAACCGGTTGAACCGTACTACCAAACCTTCCAGTTAACAAGGCGGATTTTTACTATAAATCCGGCAAGCCTAGGGATAATATTCATAGGTTTGGTCTCTGTAGGGTTGCTGGCAACTGGTAGAGGCATTACCACGCTGGTAAGACGGCGCCGAGATACGGTTACTCCCGAGGCTGAATCTCGACAGCCAATCACCGCAACACCCTCAACGAAGCCGATATACGAGTTCACCGGTATTAAGGGACAGATACTACTAGCCTACATGGACGGGCTTGGGGCTATTGAAAGGGTAACCGGTATTTCTATGGCGCCGCATATAACCCTGAGGGAGTTTCTCCAAATGGTTACCCCATTTCTTACAAAAGCTATAAAGTCCTTTACCGAGCTAACCACTATGACAGAGATAGCTCTCTATTCAGCCCACGAACTGGATGAGGATATGGCAACTCTAGCGAAAGAACTAGCTGCTGCCATCAAGAAGGAGTTACAGCGTGACGCTACATAGATTTCTGGTAATACTCACTATAGCCCTGGTCATAACACTGTCGATAGTGGTTTGGTTTTTCCCATCAGATGATGACTTCCGAGCCGATAATCCATTCTGGAATGGCACCAAAGACACAGTTGCTGATAACGCTGTCTTACCTCTGGAAGCCTTCTCTGAATTACCGGTACCACCCGATGGGTCAGCACTTATCCTGGTACCATACATTAAGCTTACCCCTACTGAGCTTGACCAGCTAAATAGTTTTATTTCCCAAGGGGGGATACTGGTCTTGGCTGATGATTATGGCTTCGGTAACCAAATCTTGGAGTACCTAGGGCTAGAGGTGCGATTTTCCGGGCAACCTGTTCTTGACCCGTTGTTTAGCCTTAATAATAAATGGCTGCCCCGAGTTTTTCACCTGGCAGTTGACCCTATAACCGGCAATGCTAATAGCCTGGTTCTCAATCATGCTACCTGCCTAATTGATGCTCCGGCTGATAATACCCTCGCCCTATCTTCATCCTTCAGTTTCCTTGATATAAATGACAACGAGACATGGGATGAAAAAGAACCTACTGGTCCACTGCCCATAATTGCCCATCAGACCTTGGTAGAAGGACAAATAATACTCATCTCCGACCCAAGTATATTCATCAACAGCATGGAGGTAATAGAGGATAATTTTAACTTTATCAAGAGTATTACCGGCATTACTACCAGTAGGCTGCTCCTTGACCAGTCACATTTAACACCATCATACCTACATCAGACCAAGAACCTGCTAGCACATATCCGTAGTTTCCTTACTACCCCGGTCGGAACACTAGCCCTCGTAGGGCTGATAATTATAACAACGCTTGTGCCTATATGGTACAGGAAAGGAGAAGAAAATGAATATCAGACAGGGTGATAGACGCGAAGTGCCAAGCAACATTTCCGCTGAAGTATCCAAGGTAGTGATAGGCAAGGATAACATTAAGGAAATTTTCTTATTAGCCCTGCTAAGCGAGGGGCATGTACTTTTAGAGGGTTTGCCTGGAACGGCTAAAACCACCCTTGCCAATACCTTTGCCCAGGCTATTGGAGGCCAATTCAGAAGAGTCCAGGGGACTCCAGATACGCTGCCGGCCGACGTTCTCGGTTTTAATTTTTATCGCCCGGACATGAGCTATGAATTCATACCCGGTCCCATCTTCGCCAATGTGCTCCTGATTGATGAGCTAAACCGACTCACCCCCCGTTGCCAATCGGCTCTACTACAGGCTATGCAGGAGTATCAGGTAACCATTGAACGCGTAACCCATACCCTGGAGGAGCCCTTTATTGTCATTGCTACCCAGTTGCCCTACGGTGGCGTAGGAACTTCCCCTCTTAGCGAGGTACAAATAGACCGATTCATGTTCCGTGTCTGGAGTGGCTTCCCCGATAGAGAAGAGGAGGACAGGGTGCTACGCAATATCGATGAGATACTAGAGCCACACATTTCACAGGTAGCTACTGGTGACGATATTTTATATCTGCGGCAGGAAGCCAAGAAGGTACACCTAGCCGATAGTATCAGGGCTTATATTATTGATATCCTCGATAACCTTCGCCGACAGCCAGACCTGAAACTGGGTCCCAGCCCCAGAGCTGGTATCACCCTGTTTAAAGCATCAAGAGCATTAGCCTTCATTCAAGGCAGAGATTTTGTCGTCCCTGATGATGTGAAAAAGCTGGTTACCCCAGCGGTATTCCACAGGCTTAGAATCAGTGCCGAAGCCGAAATGGAAAACGTTACTCCTGAGGACATAATTAATAAAACACTAAGCGAGGTTCCGGTACCTAAAAGAGAGTCATGATTGGGTCACTGTCTATTCGATTATTGTGCCAGATATACTTGCTAGGTGTACTGTTGGCAACTACCCTTCTGTCATCGCTACCGTATTCACCAGTAGCCTTAATACTGCTACTTGTGACACTGTTTACCACTCTTCGCCATCTCTATCCCAAGCTTAATATCGTTACTGCCGTGACGACCCTATTTATATTACCCTTGCTGATGGAACCACTCCTACGGGAAATAAGCAGCACCGGTCTACAATCTTCGGTACCCTTAGTGCTGGGAGGGATTACCCTGACATCAATACAAATAATGGCGGTAGCTGCTGTCCTACCGGCGATATACCTTCTCGATTGTAGCCTGAAACAAGATACACCAAGCAAGGTGATGACCTATAGCCTCCGCAATGGTAGATATATTACTACTGCTCCCATAACATTATTCGCCTCTGTGCTAATCATGTTGGTGGTGTCAGTGATGATTAATAACATCACCCTGTTCCTTAGCGGTGTTATTGTCACGTTGTACCTGCTAGCTATTCTGACAAAGGTTCTCCTTTCTGTACCTAGACTACCCCTGGGTATCCTTGTTATGGAGAAGAGAGTTATCGCTGGTACAACGGCTGATATTTCACTAAAAGCTGAGAGCCGCACCCGTATTCGGCTACATGGCATGCTCAGTTCTGTTACCCCAGAGAGCACTATTAAGCCTGAGAGATTTACTCTAGATGAATCTGGCATTGAATTAAATCTCACCATTACTCCAACATTGGCTGGACCATCACGACCTCAACTCTGGCTATCAGCTACTGACCCCTGGGGCTTTCTCCGTGTCAATCAGGTCATTGAACCAGTAGAACTTCATGTAATCCCAAGAGCCAGATACGCCGAGTGGCTGGCAATGAGGTACTTGGAGAAGACACAAGCTAAAGGCTCTGTAGCTACAACCACACCTGAAGCCATTACGCTTCCCAGCAGAGGAGTAGAGTTTCTTGACAGCCGAGACTACCAGCCTGGTGACGAGTTAAGGCATATAGACTGGAAACATAGTCTTAAGTTTAACCAGTTAATAATGAAAAGGTATATGGATGTTGGTCAACAGTCAGCAATAATTGGCGTTAATCTCTCAGTAAATGATGCCGAAGAGGCCGACAGGCTGGCTTTTGACCTGATAACAACTTCACTAACACTGGCTCAAGAGGCAATACCTACAGCACTGGCTGCCTATAACTACCACGAAGTTATCCTCACTACACCTGTTATCAACCCCAGAGAAGTGCTTAAACAGGCATTGACCCTGGTAAAGGACATCGGCTGCGTAGAATTTGCCCATCGCTTCCTAGAACCAGCGGATATTGGACAACTCCGGCGAAACATTATCCTGCTCAAACAGGCGACATCTCAAGCGGCGCAGCAACTGAGCAACATACTGGACTTCGAGCGCCGGGCTATGGAAGAAGCAGCCAAGAGTAACCCGGCAACTCTTGCCTTATCTACTGCTGCCAAATACGCACCATCGCCCGCAATTATTTTATTGGTTTCTCAACTAAACCACGATACTGAGGCACTAACGATAACTACCGAAAGATTATCCAAAAGAGGGTTTACTTCCATACCTGTGAAAGCTATCAGGCAACCGGAACGATTTGTCATGTTCCGCCATTATGATACCAGCCAGACATATACACCCTAACTTCACCTTTGAGGATAATGAAACAACTTACCTAGCTAGTATCATAATAGATTTCGAGCTAGTCAGAATATTTCTTATGTAAACAAACCGAAGCAAGTAGAGCCAAGATTGGTGGTATGTGAAGAGAATTGAGAATATACCGCAAAAATTAGAGGGCAACCCTTGTACTGTATAAAGACGGCATCCCCAATTCTGAATAACAATTCCCTTTCTGAGTTGATATAGAGATGCTGATATTCGGACATACCGGAATTACCGTGGGAATAGTCAGGGCGTGCGATATTCTAATAAATAGTCCTCTTAATAGTCATCAGCCTGATCCCAGCTCACGGTTGAGATTAGCTGTCAGGAAGAAATGGCTACCTATTTACCACCGGCTACACGGAATTGGGCGCCAACTAGGTTCAATAGATTATCGCATGGCATTATTAGGTTCGCTCTTGCCAGATATTGTAGATAAGATACCGTGGTTATTTGCCTCTAGTGATATTTTCCCCAGCGGGCGTGATTATGGTCACACCTTTCTGTTCAATCTACTTCTGTTTATCTGTGGCTTGATTCTGCTCAAATACAAAAAATCTTGGCTGCTGATTATCTCATTAAGCAGCATTATTCATCTTATCCTAGACCGGATGTGGGATGACCCTGTTGCTTTGTGGTGGCCTCTTTTAGGTCCATTTCACCGGGTAGAAACCACCGGCTGGCTATCTAATATTCTACACGCACTATTTTCAGAACCTGGTACCTATATTTCTGAAATAATAGGCTTGGTAATAATACTGGTAATAGCCTATAGAGTAATAGTGACTAAAGGTGTGCTCAATTTTATAAGAACTGGAGCTATTGGGACTCGTGCTAGTCTTTTCGATAGTGAACTAGCAGCCCATTAGCTTTCTGTCGGTGTAAGGATAAAAAAATCATCATCGATATCGAGATTGGCATCAATCGACTCGTACTGGATAATTGTTCGTCCAGTTAGCTCATTACTTGATATCTCCCGAAACGATATGCGAACTCCATACACTTCCCGATAGTCTTCGTAACGGGTTGTTACAGGTATGCCAATACCCCCTTCTTGAAGTATTACTACATCGGACTTGAGCACATCGCCAGTGGTGGCATCAACGTAGATGGTTATTTCTGGCAGGTCACCACGTATTAAATTCAAGACATATGTATCTTGTCCGTCCAAACTATCAGAACGAAGCACCTGTATAGAGTCATAGAAGTCCCGCCAGTCGCCGTTGAGTGCCGTGGGATGGTCCCGTTTTGCCTGCTCGAGTAACTTGCCGTGCAGTTCATCGAACGGTCCGAAGCTAGACTCAATCCAGGAATGGTCGCCATCGACTACTGTCCGGACGTATCCGTACTTGCCGTAGTCATAGTCAACACGATAGCGGTTATTGCCAGAAACACACACCGAAAATGTTCCCTCGACCCCGGACTGGGGACTACGTATGGTACCACTGACCCGATAGGTCTCCATCTCGTTCAGAGCGGTGTTGCGACTATCAGTCTCTCGTAGGGCAAGAATTTCCTCTACGGTTGGCAATAACTCGCCCTCAACCCGAGGCATTAAGAACTCTTCTTCTTCCTGGTAGTATGTTAATGACTCGACCTGTCCGTCAGGTGTTTCATTGAACTCTAGAGTAAACTTATCCGAGACCCTGAACACCCATATACCCTGTTCGTCTGGTGGATACAGCTCATATATCATCTCCCCTGGCCAATCTATTGCGAGCCGGTTGTTCTGGATAAGAACCTTCACTGTTATATCCAACTGCTCCGAGTGATAACTGCCCAGATACTTCTGCAACTCCTCAAGAGGAATCTCTGCCACAATTTCCACACCTTCCCTGGGTAGTTCGAAGGTATAGCCCGCCTGGTACAATTTCATGCTGATGACATTGCCTTCATCATCGCGGTCAAAGGATACAGCTATGGTGTCGCTGATGACAAAGTACCATTTACCTTCTTCGTCTGGGTTTTTAAGCTCGTATACTTGCTGACCTGGCACATCGGTGGCCAGACGACCATTCTGCACGAGTACCGTAAACTCCTCCTCCTTAAAAGTGCCAAAGTTCGCAATATACTTACCAAGGTACGGCTCGTACTCTTTAGTCTTATCACCTGAGTCACTATCCTCCCACTCCCCGAGCAGAGCCTCCCAGACCATGTTGACAGACGTTTGCTGCAACGGAGAGACGGAAGCATTGATGAGCAATACGAAGCCGAGGTCAGATTCGGGCAGCAGAGCCACCTCCGCAGTGAAGCCATCTACGTTACCGCCGTGTTGGATGACAGGTTGCCCTTCCCATTCCTGGAGCATCCAACCAAGTCCGTAGCTTGTCCCTTCTGCTATTTCAATCTGGCTCGTCCAGGTTTCACGGAGATTTTGTTCACTTATCAGACGCTGGCCTTCATATTCTCCGAGACCGAGTTGCAATCGAACCCACTGAGACATGTCAATTACATTAGAGTTGATTGCACCAGCCGGGGCTATATTATCTACGCTACGCATGGGCTTATATTTGTATGCCTGCAAATCCTCATCCCATATATAGCCCAGTGAAAGGCTGGGGTCATCCTGGGCCTGGATAATGGACGTGGTTGTACTGTTCATCCCCAGTGGTTCGAAGATGCATTCGTTAATTAACGTATCCCAGTCTGTACCCGCCGCTTTTCCAGCAGATACTCCCGCAGCCATATACATGACATTGCTGTAATAGAACTTCTTTCGAAACTCTACCCAAGGCTCGGCGGCGGTGGCATCGTGCAGCACCTCTTCACGCGGAATCTCGCCGCTGACAAATAGTAGCCCCATCCGAACAAAGCCGGTGCGGTGGCATAGCAAATCACGTATGGTAACTTCAGCCGTTTCATCATCGCTTTGTATATCGAGCGTGAAGTATGGGATATACTCGGTCACTGGGTCATCCCAGTTCATTTTACCCTCATCAACAAGCATGCCAACTAGAGTAGATGTAAAAGCTTTAGTAGATGAACCGATAGCGAAGGTCGTCTCTGGTGTTACCGGTGTTTCTGTCTCGATATTAGTAACCCCAAAACCTTGGGTGAGGATAACCTCATCGTCCTTGACAACAGCGATAGCCATGCCGGGAATATGAAGTGTCTGGCGCTGCTGCTCAAGCTGTTCGATTAGGAGGTCAAGTCGCTGTTCCAGCGAACCTTCTGTTGTAGGAGTAGAAACCGGTGCACTACATGCCGGCAGCAGTAAGAGAAAAACGAGGAGAAATACTAATAACCTTTTCATGTTTCACCTGAAAGTTTAGTTTGAATATACCAAGTTATTCTAGCCTAATATACATACTAAATCAATGCTTATCGGATAACCTCGTTTGTTTCCTTCATTTACACTCATTCATTGCCTCCTTTCCAACTGACTTGTCAGGAGGGAGACTAGTGCGAGAAATCTTTCAGTAATAAACTAAATCTCCAAGCCTCTGATAACCTTCAAGTTGGGAAAAGGATAATGCTCGACATTATTGGTTAGCAGTGGAGCGCCAAACTGCAAAGCCGTCGCGGCGATGATGGCATCTGCAATACCAATGGTCATTCCCTTTGAGCGAAGTTCCCCCAGCATTGTGCCTGCCCGCCGGGCAATAGGTATGTCAACAACAACCGATATGAGGCCGTCGAGGAAAGCATTGGTCGCGCCCTCTTCACCGGTTTTCATTCCCTGGTATATCTCAAGATGGGTAAGGGTGCTTATTGCTAGAAGCCCTTCCCCGGCCCAGTTCTCAAGCAGCTTCTGGGCATATTCACGCCGTCTCAGGAAATCAATGGCTATATCGGTATCCACCAGGCAGGATATACCCTTCACCCGGCTACTTTGCACTGACGCCCCCCAGCCGCGCCAGTAGTTCGCTATCCGCTTCCCTGATAGCGCGAACATAAGCAGTGGAGTCCTCAGGAGTAGCCATATCAGGATGGCTCTCATTCTTCCAGGCACCAAACCCCTTCTCCAAGGCTATCTTCTGCTTGCGGTAGGCTATGTAATGCTCCAGCGCCTCGGTGAAAAAAGAGCTTATCTCCCCCTGAGATACGATAGAACGGACTTCCCCAGCCAGCTCCTTGGGCAACGTGACCGACATTTTTTCTGTCTTTGCTTTTCCACCCATTCCTTTCCTCCCTTCGCAAGATGATTTGTGGTATACTAATGATACTACCATCAGTCCTATATGTCAACGCCGTTTGTTAACTGGGTAGAATACAATACCGCCACTGAAACAATCAGTGCTTTTCTCTATAGCTTCAGACTGCACAGGAGACATAGGGAACTGGTCTGTGATGTTTACTCCAGGATAGACTTTAGTCATCTGAAACAAGGAGGAGGCTATGCTCCCATTCCTTAACCTTCCCCCAAAGGAGATAGAACAAAAGAATGAAAAAGATAATCTGTTTGTTAAAGGAGCACAAGTGGAGTCAGTGGTATAATTGGGGTAGAGGAGATAAGCAGTACAGGTACTGTGAAAGATGTGGTAAACAACAGTTCAGAATAGGGCTTATGATGGTAAAGGCAAGAGGTCTTGTCAAAAGGAGGCTAAAATGAAAAGAAGGTGGTGGCTTTGGCTTTTAATTGCCTTAGCTTGTTCGGTAATCGTTTTTGTTGTTTCTGAACTAATCGGTATTTCAATAGTTCGTATTTTGGGTTGGGGAGTATTGGGTGCGTTTGGTGTGTTAAGTGTTATATTTACAATAATTATTACTACTTTTTTCACTTTCTGCATCGGAGGGCTAATCAGATTTTTACTTGAATGTTTTATTTCAAACAAAGAGATACTTTCTATTACATTGGGTAGCTTGGGGGTCTGTGCTATTCTTGTTGGTTGGATTCTGACTATTCGAGAGTCTGGGTGGTCGTTCCTTGTCATAATGGTCGGTTTCTTTATGGGGTGCTTCGCAGGAGCAGAATATCAAGGACACAAGTTAGAGCGTGAGAAGTTAGAGTACGAGTTAGAGTAAGTACCTGATAAGGGTGAGGATGAGGACGAATTGGATAAGGAAGACTTGTTTGCCAATGTATCAACGAGGCAAGAGCAAAGGTAACAAAGGAATTCTAACCCCCAAAGGTGTATGGTGGTATAATCCTGATAAGTGAAGTGAGATTGAAATGAAAAGGTTGTTAGTGATTGTCATAGCTGGACTATTCTTGTTGAGTGCATTACAAGACGAAGCAATCCCTTGACTAAGGCTACAACTTTACAACCTGGCACACAAAAGAGACGGCGATAACTTATAGTGTATAATGGAGAATGTCTCTTTCCAGCTTCATAAAACCGGAGTAGTTGTGCTGAAACAATTCAATTCAAAGTTCTTGGGATACTCCTACGTGGCTGCGGCAGCTATCATCTGGGGCTCTAATGGTGTAATTGTAAACTGGGTCCCTTACGACGCGTACGCTATCGCTTTCTTTAGGGTCTTATTTGCTAGCCTCACCCTCCTGCC
>CAZMJZ010000031.1:0-12746 GCA_964566845.1 uncultured Dehalococcoidales bacterium
GGGCTAAGATTGGAGACGGATTTTTTATTGACCACGGTATGGGTGTGGTCATTGGCGAGACCTCAGAGATTGGCAACAATACCACTCTCTATCAAGGGGTAACCCTGGGTGGCACCAGTCATCAGCGGACAAAGCGCCATCCTACCCTGGGCAATAATGTGGTGGTCGGAGTTGGGGCACAGCTTATTGGAGATATTACTATCGGTGATAACTCTAAGATTGGTGCTGGCTCGGTGGTGGTAACCTCAGTGCCGGCTAATGCCACAGTGGTTGGTGTACCAGGGCGAGTAGTAGCCATCAGGAACCCCGATACCGATACTGTGGAGAGGTTGCCTGACCCGGTTGGGGAGAAGCTAGAAAATCTGGAAAGAAGAACGATTGAACTGGATAAACGTTTAGCCTTGGTTGAAGGGAGAAAAGATGAAGGTATATAACACCCTCTCAGGACAAAAAGAGGAGTTTTTACCCCAGGGTGACGAGGTTAAGATGTATGTCTGTGGGGTTACCCCTTATGATGACGCTCACATCGGTCATGCTATGAGCTACGTCATCTTTGATGTCATCAGGCGCTACCTGCGTTTTCGGGGCTATAAGGTCAAGTATGTGCAAAATATTACCGATATTGACGACAAGATTATAGACCGTTCTGGTAAGCTCGGTATTATGCCTGCTGAGCTAGCCAATAAATACACCGACAGCTTTGATGAAGATATGAAAGCCTTGAATATTATCAAGGCGGAAACTGATGTCTACCCCCGGGCTACCGAAGAGATACCGAAGATCACGGAAGTGATAGGGGGCTTGATAGATAAGGGGTATGCCTATCCGGCGGGTGGCAGCGTCTACTTCCGGGTGAGGAATGACCCAGACTACGGCAAGCTCTCCCACCGCAGTTTGGATTCTATGATGGCCGGCGAGTGTGCCGTGGGTGGGAGGGAGAAGGAAGACCCCATGGATTTTGCCCTGTGGAAGGCAGCCAAGCCTGGTGAGCCATGGTGGCAAAGCCCTTGGGGAAACGGCAGACCGGGCTGGCATATTGAGTGCAGCGCTATGTCGCTGAAATATCTGGGTGATACCCTTGACATCCACGGTGGTGGACAGGATTTAATTTTCCCCCATCACGAGAATGAGATAGCCCAGTCAGAGAGCTTTACCGGCAAAAAGCCTTTCGCTAAATACTGGTTGCACAACGGGCTATTACAGTTAGGCGAAGATAAGATGAGCAAGTCCCTTGGTAATCTGATAACGGTAAAGGAGGCATTGGAGAAGTATAGTTCTGATGCCATCCGCATCTTTATCTTAAGCTCCCACTACCGCAGTCCGCTTACCTACTCCGAGGTCAGTTTAGACGCAGCAGAGGGGGGGGTGGAGCGGCTAATGCGCGCGAGTTCGCTGGGTAGTGTTACTACCGATTCGACGCAAGCTCTAGATGCCGAGTCCTATCTCAAGCAGTTTATCGAGGCGATGGACGATGACTTCAATACCCCACAGGCGCTGGCGGTGTTGTTTGATTTGGCTAGGGTAATAAACCAAGCTGGCGATGAGGGTGTTAATTTTCGGCAAGCCCAAAAGACACTTACGCAACTCGCGAAAGACGTGCTCGGACTAAAGCTTAATATTATTATAAAGGTTCTGTCAATTGAAGGAAAAGTGTCTGTAGGCAATCCTACGCTGATTCTGGGTGCCAATCCAACTCCTGAGCTTGAGGAGCGTGTTAATCGTATCGTTGAGGAACGCTTGAGATGTCGTAAAGCCAAGAACTGGCAGCAGTCTGACAAAATACGAGCTAGACTAGCCGAACTGGGTGTAGTCTTGGAAGACACTCCTCAGGGGACAAAGAGGGTATGGAAACGTACGCCTTCGGTTGAGATGCTTGATAAACTTATTGCTCAGATGGACATAACACTTGAGGATACCACGCAAGGGGACATTGTTGAAGAGAAAACGGTAACTAAAGGTGGAGTTTGAGGGGGCGTAGCCCCCTCAAGAAATTATCTTCCCCTTCCCCCTTAACAAGGGGAAGGGGATAAAGGGGATAGGGTCACCTTATAAAAAAATAGACCCTGGAGGTAAGCTATGTGGCAAAATACAGCCTTTATTTTGATTGGCATTGGCATACTGGTATTGATTGGCTGGGGGGTTAAAGGCTTTTTTATGGCGGCTGATATCCCCCTGCTTATCCGGATAGCCGTTGGCGCCATCGGGGTAGGGACACTGGTTCTTATCGGTATAGCCATTAGAGATAGGCTTAAAAAAGCTAAGACAGATAAATTTAAGGAGGTAGAGAAATGATTATTACCACCTCAGGTCAGGTACAAGGCAAAACAATTACCAAAACTGTGGGCTTGGTTAAGGGCAGTACAATCAGGGCAAGGCACGTGGGCAGAGATATCATGGCTGGGTTTAGAGGAATGGTGGGAGGTGAGATAACCGAATATACCAAGATGATGGCTGAAGCCAGAGAGGAAGCTATACAGCGGATGACCGAAGATGCAGAAAACAAAGGGGCTAATGCCATAGTCGATATGAGATTTAGTACCTCAATGGTAATGCAGAATGCGGCTGAGGTGCTAGCCTATGGGACAGCGGTGGTACTGGAATAGATGGAAACTTATTGACCTTACTTTAGACTTATGATATAGTTGCCTTCAATATAAGAAAAGGAGGTTTGAACAATGAGTGAAGCTAGCGGTAAAACAAGCATGGGGATGGAGCCAAATGTGGCTGGATTACTGTGCTACTTGGCGTGGTGGTTAACCGGGTTGATATTTTTCATTATAGAAAAGGAAAACAAGTTTGTGCGTTTTCATGCCATACAGTCTATGGTCGTCTTTGGCGCAATTAGCATAGTCTTCATTATTCTAAGTATAATAATGAGTATCACCTTCAATCCATTTGCATTTGGTTTTGGTCTCTGGGGAGTTTTTTCGGTAATTAATTGGCTTGTCTGGGTACTAGCTGTAGTTATGATGATAATACTGATGATTCAGGCATATCAGGGGAAGAAATTCAAGCTCCCTTGGGCTGGTGATTTCGCCGAGAAGCATGCTTAACCGAGGTGATGCGAAAGGTAGAAATAGTCTCGGAAAACCTTGGAACAACTGATTAATCAATAATGTCGTTAACGACGTTTGCTAAAGATTCTGAAAAGGAGGACTGACAATGAAGAGGCTGATAAGCATAATTCTAGCGCTGGGCATGGTGCTGGGCTGTGTTGGTTTCTTCGCCTGTGGTAGTGGGAATGTTGAAACAACACCACCACCGTCTAACGGTGAGACAATTCCTCCATCTGATGGAGATACGACACCGCCGCCGACAACAGGTGGCGTCATTTGGAATGACATACCTGTTTACCCCGGGGCTAATCAGATTCAAGAAATGGCTTGGACAATGCCCTTAGAAGAGGAAGAATGGTCAAAGGCAGAATGGCACTATTATGAAACCAGAGCCAGCGTGAGCGAAGTGACTGCCTTCTACAAGTCCCAGATGCCGGGCAAGGGCTGGGAGGAGATGGGATGGATGGATTGGTCGGGAATAGAAATGGAAGATATGCAGTGGGGTTACTACAGCAAGAATAACGAGCAGGATGTGGCTTGGGTGTGGATTGGCTTGGAGGAAGGCAAGACTGCTATCATCCTTATGAGAGCTACTGAATAATAGGAGAACCTCTATAGAAACTTTGTAGAAGCCTTAGACCACTTAACTAGACTATTCCCCAATCTCTATAGCCCTGTTGAATAAGGGATAAGTATTCCTTTGAAGGCTGTGTTTCCTCTAATTGCCCGGACTTGATATAGGTTATTGCTTTAATAGGCTCACCATCTTCATCAAACACCGTGATATTTAATCTGTTGTAGTTACTGGGATAACCTTCGTATCTATCCAAACGCCTTAAATCTCTGTCCGAAACTTCATAAATAGCTCCGAGAACCCTCTCCCCCCGGAAAGGCTTGATGCTGGCAACTCCGCCTCTCCACTGCCTGGACCATCCCGCAAACACCAGTTTGTAATTATGAAGGGTAGCTATAAACATAGGCTTGCTGTCTGGACAGCGTTCTAGCATCTGTTTACGATTGAGATTGGAAGCATAGGCAAAATAATACATTGTACTCCTTCTTATCCAGCCACCGACTGTCCCCGGTGAGATGCCAAAATAAACCTTGGTATGGTGTCCAGGTATCTCTATCCCCTGCTCGTCAAACACCTTCTTAATCCTTCGCCTAATCTCACCCATTACATCACACTGTTTTATGGGCTGAGTTTCGCCTATCGCCTTAATGACAATTCCTGAATCTTCAAAAGCATTTACTCGAATAAGCCAAGGGGGGGCTTTGATATTATAACTAGGTATTCAATCAATCATTCTTTATCTCCCCGATAATAACCAAACTGTTCGCTATATGCTCCATTTTACACTGGCTATTCACTATGTCAAGAGAACCACCTAAGCCAGGATGACAAGTGGACCCCTAATCCGTGAGTTCAGATTCAAAAAGCCCACCTCGTGAGTGTCATTGCGAGTCCTTCGGTAGAAGGACGAAGCAATCTCACTTCCATTCCAGAGATTGCCACGTCGCCTACGGCTCCTCGCAATGACAATTGAAATGTCCCTTTGAAAATCCACGAATTAAGGTGGACGTACTACTATAAAGCGCAATTAGGTAAAGGGCTGGTTACTTTCGCTTTTTGTTCCTGCACATAAGGTGAATTGATTGTGGTAGAATCTCTAGCAACTTCAGTTCAAACAGAAAAATTGGATAAATAGGTACCATAGGAGGCATTAACTAATGAGCACGGCTATATCTATCATTATCCCGACCTACAATGAAAGGGATAATATCATTGCTCTGGTTAAACGGATTGCCCAGGCACTATCTAACTATGAGTATGAAATTGTTTTCATTGACGATAATAGTAGTGATGGCACCGCTGAGCTGGCTGAGTCTTTATCACCTAAATACCCGGTTAAAGTAATTGTCCGTAAAAATAAAAGAGGCTTGGCATCAGCCGTGGTTGATGGACTGGGGTATGTGGAAAGTGAGGTAATAGGCGTTATGGACGCTGACTTACAGCATCCACCTGAGGTTATACCTTACTTAGTCAAAGAATTAGTAAGCGGAGCCGATGTGGCTATCGCCAGTCGGTATGTCAAAGGCGGAGGCTGTCAGGGCTGGGGGCTAATCAGAAGGATAATATCAAGAGGAGCTATATTCCTGGCCCACCTACTGCTACCATCAACCAGAAAGGTTAAGGACCCAGCATCAGGCTTCTTTATACTCAATAGAAGGGTAGTAGCCAATGCTAAGCTGAGACCAACTGGTTATAAAATACTTTTGGAAATACTCATGGAGGGTGAATTCCAGAACGTAGCCGAAGTTGGCTATATTTTTACAACGAGGAGTAAAGGAGAAAGCAAACTGAATGCCCGGCAACAGATTGACTATCTGAAACATATTTATAGCCTTATGAGGAGAACCGGAGAGCTGTTGAGATTTATCAAGTTCTGCCTGGTTGGGATAAGTGGCATATTGGTTAATATGGGACTGTTGTGGCTGTTGACTGAAGTAGCTGGTCTCTTTTATCTTTTATCAGCAGCCATCAGCATAGAAACCTCTGTCGTCTCCAATTTTGTCCTCAACGACTTCTTCACTTTCCCCGACCGCCGTTTACCCGGTTCAAAGTCATTCTTCAGTCGCCTAGTGAAATATAATTTAGTTTGTGTAGCTGGCTTGGGAGTCAACATGGGGGTACTCTGGTTGCTTACCGATGTCTTCGGCATCTATTACCTTATCGCCAATCTCTGTGGCATAGCGGCGGCTACTTTGTGGAACTACACTCTTAGTACATGGTGGGCATGGAAATAGCAAAAAAATTACGGTACCGATTGGGCAGTTGGGAATACACCGGGCTTTGCCTGTTAGTGTTAATCACATTGATTATGCACTTTGGCACTATTATGCAGCCCAATGAGCCGGTCTTTGATGAGCAATACTATGTTACTGACGCCAGACATATTCTACAGGGCGAGGGCACGGCTCGTACTGAACATCCACCTCTAGGCAAATTATTCATCACCTTTGGCATGTTTCTGTTCGGTGATAATCCTTTTGGCTGGCGGTTTTTCTCAGTCCTATTTGGAACGATTTGCATTATATTCTTCTACCTTATCTGTCGCCAGTTGAGCATATCTAAAAAAGTATCTTTCTTAGCCACTTTCTTATTGTCCGTTGAAAATCTGAGCTTCGTTCAGGCTAGCGTGGCTATGCTAGATGTCTATAGCCTGGCTTTCATGCTAGGTTCGTTCTGGTTTTATCTGAAGAGAAGGTATCTAATTTCAGGACTATCAGTTGGACTGAGCGCTCTAGCTAAGCTGAGTGGCGCTTTGGCGCTGCCAGTGATACTACTACACTGGTTTTTCAGCAAGAGGCTACGCCCCATGAAATTTTTATCCTCAATGCTATTAGCACCAGCATCATTCTTGCTACTGATGCCCCTGTTTGAGCTTATCATTTGGCGTAATGCAAGTTGGCATCCGTCTTTCAATCCTGTTGTACAAACGGGGACTATGCTGAGGATATCAAGCATGTCTACCTTTGCCCGGCATCCATCAGAAATGCTCAGCCGTCCCTGGGACTGGATAATACACCCTGAGATACTAACCTACTGGATAGACCCTCACTATGTCGGGATGATTAGCCCGAGTATCTGGGCTCTTATTATTCCTGTGGCATTGTATGTAACTTTCAGGGCAATAAAAGGTAGTAATGCTGCCCTTTTCAGTCTATCGTGGTTTATCAGTACTTACTTAATCTGGATACCAACCAGCCTTATCACCGATAGAATCAGTTATATTTTCTACTTTTATCCTACTATAGGGGCAATATGTATCGGTCTTGCTCTAGGATTATCTCAACTATCTGAGGTTGGAAGGACTGGGCAAAGAGACAGGCTGAGAAGCATAGCCAGGCTGGCAATACCAACCTACTTACTGCTTCATCTGGCTGGTTTTATCATCCTGACGCCCGTGCCCTACTGGTGGAAAGTGCCATCCTGCGTTGCCCTATATCTCCTTGCCCGTAATCTTCTAGGTACGGATAAATCACCATCTTTGGAGAATCTATATAGCACATAAATAAATTAATCATCGTGGCGCAGCTTACATAGCTCTATTTCGTTTCAATGTAAGTCGGACAGATAGCTTTGGTAAAAAAGAGACACCTCTTCCTGAAAAGGTAAAATATCCAAGCAAGAGGAGTAGCAGTATATAAAGGAATCAAGGCAGACGCATGAATGCAGAAGAGAGGCTATGCATTCTACCTTGAATTATCTAATCCAGGTGGACTATTATACAGGCAATCCGGAGACGTTACTGGTAGAGCGGAAGAAGAAACTGACAGCGGTAGCTGATAGGCGAAAAGAGGCAAACAATCATGTCGATTTAATGGAAACTGGGGTAGGAGGTGCCTAGTTTTAGCAGGGTCAATTTGCCCGAAAATTACTGAAGCACTATAGTTATGCTCCATACTATTATGAGTCTATGGACTCCTGTTTGAAAACCTTTCCTTTTTAGTGGAGATAAGTTACACACTCCCTGAAAAGTGCAATTAAGTGCCAGAGGCACTATCCTTGAGCATGTTAATTTTATTTGCTAGAATATCAAAATACAAGCAAGAGGGTCTCGTGGAACAGAAGATTATTATTTCACCGTACGGAAAAAGCATCAGTACCAAGGAAATGGAAGATATATTTGAACGAGGTGGGGCATACTATGAAACAGTCTTTAGGCGGTTGGAATTTAACGAAGTTATTAAATACACAAAAGGTTGGGGGGTTGATATTGGATGCGGATTGAATAAGATTCACTCATGTGCCATTGGCATTGATTATCGGCTAGGAGATATGGATTTTGGTTATCTATTTGGGTCAAATATTAAATGTTCCAAGAATAAGGAGCACCTTCAGTTACCTTTCTTCTCCGATGAAAGTATGGATTTTGCTTTTTCGAGTCACTATTTGGAGCACCTTTCCAATCCACGAAAATCCATTCAAGAAATGCTAAAAGTCCTAAATCCAATTGGCTATCTCGCTCTTATTCTACCAGACATGAGGTATTATCCACACAAAGGTGAGCCGGGGGCTAATCCGGACCACGAGTGGGACTACCATCCTTCGACTCTTATTGAAATGATAAAAGGTATCGGCGAATGTGAATTAGTCCAGATTGATACTCTACATAGCAAACTTGAAGATGTTAGATTAACTGAGAGAGATAGAAGAATCGCGTACCATTACGGTCATAGTTCCCTAAATTTCTCATTTGAAGGAGCATTTCAGAAAAAGGAGAGATAAGGTTTGTGATTATTAGAAGCAAAGCCCCTTTAAGGATTAGCTTTGGTGGTGGTGGCACCGATGTTTCTCCCTATACGGAAAAGAAAGGGGGTGCCACTCTTAGCACCACCATTGATAAATACACTTATTGCACCCTGCTGGCACGAAGTGATAATGCCATCAATGTTAAATCACTCGACTACGATACTCTAATAAAATATGACACCAATAGTGAATTCCTTTACGATGGCAAGCTAGATCTGGTTAAGGCAACTACTAAAGTAATGGATGTAAAAAGCGGACTTAACCTTTTCCTGCATAGTGATGCCCCTCCGGGTTCCGGGTTGGGAACATCATCTACATTAGTAGTAGCTCTCGTAGGTGCTTATATGCATTGGCTCAAATTGCCTCTCAGTGATTACGATATTGCTGAACTCGCCTATCGTATTGAGCGCCAGGAGGCAGGTATCAAAGGTGGAAAGCAAGACCAGTATGCTGCTACCTTCGGTGGATTCAACTTTATCGAGTTCCTCGGCGAAACAACAGTCGTTAACCCGCTTCGGATAAAGAGGAGCACTCTCAATGAGTTGGAATACCGACTGATGCTTTGTTATACCGGTAAAACTAGACCATCAGCAGGAATCATTGATGATCAGGTAAGTAGTTATATTCAGGCAGAGGAAACTGTAGTTCAAGCTCTTGACCGGACCAAGGAGTTAGCCTTTGAGATAAAAAATGCCCTCCTTTTAGGTAAGTTTAACGAGTTTGGCTTGCTTCTTCACGAGGCTTGGTGTGCCAAGAAAAGGTTCTCTACTAAGATAACTGACCCAGGTATTGATGAACTATACGAAGTGGCACGGCGAAGTGGGGCTATTGGTGGGAAGTTGCTCGGTGCCGGAGGTGGTGGCTATCTTTTACTATTCTGCCAGTTTGACAAACGGCACATCGTGGCTGAGCAGTTAGAGAGAGTCGGTGGGAAAATCGTTAACTTTACCTTTGAATTTCAAGGAATGCAGAGTTGGGAGATCAATGAGAGTTAAAAATAAGGAAAGGGAAACCAAAGTAATAAAGCAAATTGAAGAGAGTGCTGAGCTTAAAGAAGCACTAAAGGGACAGATAAACCTTCTACTCAAAATATCAGAGCAAATCACTCAAGCCTTTCGTAAGGGCAATAAAGTGATTCTCTTTGGCAATGGAGGCAGTGCTGCTGATGCTCAACACATTGCCTGTGAGCTAATGGGGAAATTCTATAGGGAGAGGGAACCCCTTTCTGCAATAGCCTTGACTACAAACACATCTTCTTTAACAGCCATTGCCAACGATGAGGGCTACGAAGTTGTGTTTTCAAGGCAACTTCGGGGATTGGTAAGAGAGGGAGATATAGTTGTCGGCATAAGCTGCAGTGGTAATTCTCCAAATGTGCTCAGAGGTGTTGAGGAGGCAAAACGCCTTGGTGCTGCAACGATAGCTTTCACTGGACAGGGAGGAAAGCTTAAAGAGATAGCTGATTATGTGCTATCTGTGCCTTCCACAGACACGCCCCGTATTCAAGAGACACACATCACCGCCGGGCATATTATTTGCTTTCTAGTAGAGGAAGCCCTTTTCGGAAATGGAAAGGCATGAATGAGTATGTATCTATTGATAGAAGTCCTCATGTAAACAGACATTCTTGTGATTAGTAATAAATAGGAAATAACTAATAATCGTTAAGTATACAAGGGATAACTTGTATGCTTTTCATAAGTAATATCGTCTGTAGCGTGATATGAATATGAGAGTATCAGTTGTGCTTCCTACATACAATGAGAGAGAAAACATTGAGCTAATGGTTAATGCGATTCTTGACTTGGAGCATACTCCTGCGGCAAAAAAGCTTGGACTGCAAAAACTGCAAATTGTAATCGTGGATGATAATTCTCCTGATGGTACAGGCGAGATTGCCGACAAATTGGCGGACAAACATCCTGATAAAACCCATGTGATACATCGGACAGAGCGAGGTAGGGGTTCCGCTGGTATCGCCGGCTTCAAATATGCATTAACGCAAGACGTTGATTATATTATTGAAATGGATGCCGATTTTAGCCACGAACCTGGTGATATTCCTCGCTTTCTTACTGAAGCCAAGCACCACGACATTGTTATTGGCTCTAGATACGTCCCCGGTGGGCAGAGTGGTAACCGAAGTTTTGCCAGACACCTAATAAGTAGGGTTGCCTATTTATATGCCAGACTGCTTCTGGGAATTAATGCAAAAGATTGCCATGGTGGCTACAGATGTTATCGAAAGCAGGCACTCTCCTGTCTAAATTTCGATGATTTTTATTCTAAAGGTTATTCTATAACTATAGAGAGTCTCCATAAACTCCTAAGGAATGGCTGTAGCTACAAGGAGATACCTATTGTTTTCAGGGAAAGATGCCGAGGGACTTCCAAGTTCTCAACAAGAGAGGTGCTGGACTACTCCAGGATAGTCTGGCGACTTCGTTGGGGTAGAAAGTAACTTACAGTTCAGTTCTTGGCGATTTGTGACGGGACTATCAATCGGCATTTTCGCCTGCGATGAGGCATAGACTGTTGGACAACTTTTCGAGCATTTCCTGAACCAGGGAATAAAGACTGCCTCCATAGGAAATACTTATGCAGTCATCAGGTTTTACCGGCTGCGGTCTGGAATAATTAAGAGTAATGAGTGTCACTAAGGGAGTCTACTTTGGGTGCCAAGAGTTTGTTTTCAACGACAGGTTCTAATGTTCGCAGGTTACTGCAAAAGCTAGGTGATAGACCCATCTATATAATAATTATCCTCATCACGAGCTATACTGCTTATTTCTCATATTATACTATTCTTAAACACTACACATTCCATTCGACTGCTTATGACCTTGGTGTATATATGCAGTCGTTCTGGACTACTATTCACGGTTACGGCTTTTTTTACACCTCACTTTGGGAGGGCTCACTATTCGCTCCTCATTTTCAACCAATTGTTATACTAATTTTGCCGCTATATGCTGCTTTCCCGAAGGCTGAGACCCTGCTAATCTTACAATCACTCGTTCTGGCTCTGGGTGCCCTGCCCGTTTACTGGATAGCCAAGGATAAGCTTGGAGCCAAAGCTGGCGTTGTGTTCGCTGGGCTATACCTCTTCTACCCAGCACTACACGGTATTAATAGCTTTGATTTTCATCCTGTGGCGTTTGCCATCCCTATTCTGCTGTTTTGCTTTTATATGTTCGAGAAGAAGCATTATAAACGAGCCATAGTATTAGCTGTTCTGGCGATGATGTGTAAGGAAAATGTGGCTTTAGTCGTCATATTGATGGGCTTTTATTGGCTCTGGATAGAGAGGAGAAGGAGTATAGGTCATTTAGATTGGAAGGGTCTGCCTAGGGAACGAGAGGTAGTTTATCCCCTGTGCCTTTCCTTACTGGGTTTAATATGGTTTCTGGTAGCGATTTATATTCTCATCCCTTACTTCAACCCACACGGGGGTTTTTCATACTTCGGGCGTTACGAAATGGCACTAAACGACCTATTGTTCAATATAGTTGGGAAGGCATCATACGTAGGTTACCTCCTGGCTCCTTTAGCTTTTACATCTTTGTTACATCCAGCCATTCTGATTGGACTTCCCATATTCATTCAAAATCTTCTTCCCGCATACAGTGGTATGTACGAGATTACTAATCAGCACCCATCCCTACTCATCCCGTGGATTTTTATTGCTAGTATCTATGGGGTCAAATGGTTATCAACTGTGCTGGATGAAAATATCAGGACTGTGTCAAGGAGACTTCTCTGGATGTTATTACTATTTGTGATAGTTGTCACTTGGATAATCAGCCCGAGTCCGATAGCACCGAATCGGAATATGCCCCAATTAACTTCACATACAACCACTCTAGAACAGGCGATAAGCCTTATTCCCAAAGATGCATCAGTTTATGCCCAGAATGATGTTTTCCCTCATATATGTCACCGGGTAAATGCCTACTTTACACTTTCTGTACTTCCGGTAAGGATAGACTTCTTCCAATATTACATATTCCCGGCCTCAGTGGAAGGCAGACTATATCGTTGGAGCCACGGCGGCAATTATGATTATATTCTCGCGGATTTTGCAAGCAACCACTCAATGTTTAGGTGGTGTACCGATGAAAGCTTGGAAAGGCTGGAGAGGGAATATGGAATATTTGCCCAGGGCGATTGGGTATATTTATATAAAAGGGGTTACGAAGGTGAACCACTAATGCTAGGTGGAAAGTAATCTGGCGCTCAATTACAGAAATTGTATTATGACGGTCAACGCAAGAAGAAAATATATTATGTAATATATCTAGCCTGCTCCCCGAAAATGGGACCAGCTTGAATGCGAGACTCTTGTAGAATAAATACAGGAGGAAGCACAAGTG
>CAZMJZ010000032.1:0-12560 GCA_964566845.1 uncultured Dehalococcoidales bacterium
CAATTGAAGCCACAACATTGTCTCCTATGACAGTTTCACCACCTGTTACCATCCCATCAGTGCCTTCTGGCTCCTCCGACTCTCGTTCCATCTTTCCTCCTTTCTTAATGCTTGTTCAGCATTTTCTCATCCTTGCACACTTCCCGGTTGCCTCGTATGATTCCCAAGTCTACCTGTTCTGCGTTACCAGACTGGCAAAATTCGATAGCCATTAGTTCATATAGAACTGGACGTCTGTCGGTGACGTAACCCGCATAACTTCTGCCCTGCCAAACTTTTCCCTATACGCGGCAATAACCGCATCAATCGCATGGCTGTTCTCCTTAATTTTATCATGAACTATAACCATTATCCATGTTGCCTGCCTGGAGATTTCGCCGTCTGACTCCTGTATCTGACCATAAGCATCACATATTGTCAGTCCTTTCGGGATATATTTGGTTATTACCTCACTCACGAAATCGGCGAACTCCAACTCAGATACCTCATGACCTGCGTGTATTCCACGCCCCAGATACAGCTCTGTTTCAACCAACTCCACTGTGTTGCCTCCTTATTACATATTCAAAGCCCAGCCTCTTTCTTCTCCAGGGGTCACCTTTCAGACGCAAGAAAAATAACCTCTCCTGCCTTTCGTAGGTACTCCAATAAGAATATGCCAATATTCACCGGCGGTGCTTTTACTACCAGTACAATTTTTCGCAGTATATCTTCCTATGCTCCTCCGCTTTGTCAGGCTGTAGGTTCATAAAAGTAAGTATCAGCCGCATTCTTCTCCTACCTTCTGTTCATCCTTTAAAATACACTGACAATAGGCACATCATAGCCCATAATTTGATTAAAGAGCGTATTTAGTCAGCAACGGATTGATCACCGGGCTATCCAGGGAAGTTATCTTACGCCATATTTGTTTTCACAGGAAATCTGAAACATAACCTTATGTTCCTCTATAGTTACCTTATTGTCTCGAGGTTGCCAACGAATTATAGTGCTAAAATTAATCTATAATGCTAGAATAAGCGTGAAGTGGGCAAAAGTAAAACTTTCAGCAAGACTAGAGAACTGGGGAGTCAGATACGGTGAGACACACAAATCGGCTATCTTGGAAATTGGTAGGCAAGAAAATGAGAAGGCAATTCCTCACCGGCATACTCGTAGTAGTGCCTCTCGGTGCCACCATATTGATACTAGTCTGGATTTTTGAAAGGATTGATAATATTCTCCAACCTGTAATTCAGTTGATATTGGGACGTACAATCCCTGGCGTAGGCTTTGGCATAACGATAGTGTTGGTTTACCTGGTTGGAGTCATAGCTAGTAATGTCATTGGCAAGAAAATAATTAAATATGGTGAGTCCCTATTGACAAAGATACCTGTGGTTAGACCACTCTACAGCAGTATCAAACAAATACTGGGGAGCTTCTCATCATCGGATAAAACCGGTCTCGGTCAGACAGTACTTGTAGAGTTCCCTAGAAAGGGAATATGGACGATAGGCTTTATTACCAATGAATCGATTACTCAATCTGGTAAGGTACAGCTCACCATCTTCATACCGCTCGCTCCTAATCCAATATCAGGCTTCTTACAAATAATAAGTGAGGAGGAGGTTGTGCGAATCGATATAACTATTGATGAAGCCTTGAAAATGGTCGTATCCGCTGGTAAAGTATCACCTGAGAAGATATACAACGAGTTATCACAAAAGAACCAGTGACTACAGGTTTGCCATCAGTCCTGAACAGGTGGTTTTAAAAACAATAAGCTCACACATATATGTAAACGCAACCCCTGGCTATGCATAAAAAGAAGGTATAATAGACAATAAAACAGATTTCTGCTACCTCTTAGATTGGGTTTGGGTGACTATTAGGCTATTGACATCAAGGAAGGAACTGTTTATCGTTCATAATCAAAAAGGGGGGTTGATAAATGCAAGCATATTGCATGAAGTGCCGAGCCAAGAGAGAAATGAAGAATCCTAAGGCCATAACCATGAAGAATGGTAAACCGGCGACTCAGGGTGTGTGCCCCGTATGTGGAACCAAGATATTCCGTATTGGCAAGAGTTAGCCAATTATCCCATCCGGCAACTTAGGCTATTCCATCCCATCTTAAACCGTTGTCAGAATAATCTTTTGCACCACACCAACCGAAAAGTAGCTAATGAATGGACGCGTCATTGCTTTGCTGCCGTATGGGGTCTGAGTCCAATCTTGGAGAGGTGATAATCACACTTTCCCCCGATTTAAATCTTACTTTACTCCCGAAAATTGCCGTAGAAGTGAGCTTCCCTGGTGAATTCCGTGCCAAATATACCCACATTGGTAAATCATGAATTTCTTACCGTCTTGCCCTTCTCCTCAACAATACCGAAAAGCGGTATAAGTGACCCTATAGACACCTCTTAGAAATGGTTTAGTATACGCCGCCTGGAATTGTTCAAGGCAAGCTATAAATCTTCCTCTGGTATGATTTTGACTCCGCTTCTCCTTAATAACGCAGTTGTAACCCCATCTCCATCTATCAATCTGCCTGAAAACGAGCCATCATATATTCGGCTACAACCACACGATGGGCTTCCGGACTTCCCTATAAATTCCTTGATGCCTAGTTGGCAGGCAAGCTGTAACGTCTCTTCGGCACCTCTAGTAAATTTTCTAGTAACATCTTGCCCATTCTTATTTAAAACACTACATCTGCCATTGAGAACATCGTCGCCTGTACCACCTTGAATTTCTTGAGGTGCTCTGGGAGTAGACAGCCCACCTAATTGCTCTGGACAGACAGGAATGAAAGTCTCAACCTTAGAAAGTTTAATGGCTCGCTCGTTCCTATATTCGTTATCATCACTCCAAGCACACCTTACCCCCAGTAAACAAGCACTAACAAGTTTCATCTTACTCGAACCCGTGCTACCTTATCGGACCATTCAGAAATTACATCGATTTCACCACGAGCATAGGCCTCATGCCAGCCATCAGGAACAGGTAGCCTCTTGTACCAAAGGACTCGTTCAGCCTCAAGCAGATTACGTCGAAGCCCCATAAAGTCAGCAACACAGACTATCTTATGTCCGGCAAGGGAAGAGGCATAATCCAGCCACTGCTCTCCCTCCTTGGAGCGCATCACGTGATGGTCAAGAATCAGGGTATCAACTTTTTTCGCCAAGCGCAAAGTCCTGCGTAAAGCGTCTTCCTGCTCCTGCAAGGTTAAGCTTGGTAAATAAATGGGAGGTCCAGCAGCAAGCACTATGTTGGGGTGCCAGGCAATAATTTTATCAATTGCCTCATCGCTAAGCATCTGAATATCTGAAGCATGCACAAACACTTCATCATCCTCTTCAATTCTGGTCATCATCAAAGTGCCACCACGCCTTCCTCGCTCACCATGCGGAACGGGGAGAGAGAAACTCAGTGCCTCGCTACTCATTCCTTCAGCAACTGGCAGAATCCGACCAAGAGTTTTAGCCAGAGCCCTCGCCCGGTGAGCCTGATTGTATGAAAGGTCTTTCGTCCCTTTAGTCCAGAAGCGAGGGCGCATACATAGCTTGGCTACCCGTTCAATAGAAAGCTGATAGGGATTAGCATCAACCAGTGGGTGATGGTCGCCGTGGTAGTGGCTAATCACTATGTCAGTGGCATCTTCTAGAGCCTTCTCAATAAGTCTTTTGGTTCTTTCAGAAGCTATCACCTGGGCTGGGTGTGGCAGTAGACCATGTCGCCTGAATCCCAAGGCAACCCCGGGGTCAATAACCACTTTACGCTCTCTGGTCATAATTTCAGTACACAGGCAACGAACCCCTAAGGATTCGGCGCCAAGTATCTTTATTTGCATTTTTAAGCTCCTTAAAATTCAAAGCTATACTACCACTAGTCATCGCTTGAGGCAAAGCTTCCTTCCTTTTAACCTATAGAGGAAATATGATAATCTGGGCAGGGTCAAGCTAATGAAGGCTTATAAGCAATGATAACTATAAAATGTGCTAAATGTAAGCGTAAGGTGTTTAGATATATAAAGATTGGGAAAGGGCGATTGCTACACTGCTGGAAAGGCCGAATAGTCAAGGATTATAGCGTACGTGATGGAAATGAAGTTAAATGTCAGTGTGGTAATCTAATTGGGATTGACGAAGGGAAATGGGTGAAAATGAGGCAGCACTCTTTTATTTATTGAGAGACAAGAAATAAAGATAATCAGATAAAATTGATAACGCCAGACTACATTCTTTCAGGAGGTTGAAGGATTAAATCCTACGATACATTCATGAGTTTAAAAATATACTGTACAATTTAAATCATCTTGTACATTAGAGACAAACACTTCTGGCAAGGAACTAATTCATGAATCTGAGACTGAATTCTTTCTCAGATATATCACTAATATTTTAAGGATAATTAAACACCCTTTCCATAATTGGTTAATCCCAGCAGATTAATATGGAAGTAGACATATTAGAGATTAACTGTAAGTACTATTGACATCTGACAACTGGCAAGCTATATTATAAATATGGACAACAGCAATTTGGGCAAATTAATCAAGCAACAAAGGCTTACTATACCGCTAACATTACAGGAGCTAGCGGCTAAGTCAAGTGTATCTCCATCACACTTGGGTCGCATAGAGAGGGGTGAGCGTTTCCCTTCAGCCCATATTTTGCGTAGAATTGCCTTACCTCTAGGCTTTGATGAGAATGAGCTGTTTACTTTAGCTGGCTACCTGTCTAAGCAATCGCCAGGCATAGTTAAAAATAGCCTGGGCAATAGTAGCAAGGGATTAGACCCTTATGTTAGCCGAGTACTAAGTAATGAGCCGGTTGAGGTACAACGGACTGTTATCGGAATCCTCACTATGTTAAAGAGCATCGCCAGAAGCCAGACTAAAGGATAAGCTGGTTAAAGGGATTAGCTATTACCATTGGCGGTATGGGTTTTATAATAGTAGGCTGTGTCAATATGGCAAAGCCGGAAACTTGGTAGATAATTCTTATTTATGCCCTACTGCTCCGAAGTTGGGCGATTAACGCTAGGAAGCAATTCCTTCCAGCTTTCCATCAATTAATTATCACCAACTTTAAGTCTACCAGGCAGACCTTTTCAAACCAGAAGTAGCAATGCGATGTTTTGTTTTTTTAGAAATCTCGCAGATAAGAGTTCAAACACTAAACGGTCTGAGTATCCGCATTGCTGATTTCTATTACCCTACTCCGTCTTAGAGCTTGTTGATTCTGCTGCAGTGCGGACATTTGACGCTGGGCTTTTTGATATTTGGGGGCACTTTTAACTTCGTGCCGCAATCGCAGGTTATAGTCTTATAGTTGTTCAGCCGCCACATCAGGTCTGATACCTCACGAGAGCGTTCCACCTTGCCTATTTCGGGTTCTCCCTGCACAGCTTCTGGCTCTGCCGCTCTTAGCCCGATTGTACCAGTGCTGGCGACGGCAGAAGCAGAGATAATCCCCCTGCCACCCTGATGAACATTGCGGAAAGCATTGTCGTAGTCGGCAAAGGAGGCACCCCCAGCCATAGAGCGTAGAATGCGTATACGCTCTGAGATAGGGGGGTGGGTGCTAGTCAGGTCGGTAGCCGCTCTTCCTTTCTTACGAAAGGGATTAATGATGTACATTGGGGCTGAAGCCTGGTTAGCCGATTTTAATTGTGTGGTTGAACCGGCAATCTTTTCCAGTGCGGAGGCCAGTCCCTCTGGATATCTGGTATACAGAGCAGATGAGGCATCAGCCAGGTATTCCCTTTTCCTGGAAATGGCAAAATAGATAAATTGAGCAATAATTGGCGCCAGTATCATCAAGACGATTCCTCCGGCAAGAATTATCAATTGCGCTTGACCACCTCCCGATGAAGAGCTTCTCCTGCCACCAAATAAGGAGCCGAAGAAGAGCAAGCGCGTTACGTACCAGGCCAGAATAACGATAGTCCCAAGAAGTACACTGCACAATGCCATCAGTAGCACGTCCCGGTTCTTAATGTGAGATATTTCATGTCCGACGACGCCCTGCAGTTCATCACGGGTGAGCTTCTGCAGAAGACCTGAGGTTACGGCGATAGAAGCCCGCTTGGGATCCCGTCCAGTGGCGAATGCATTCAGCGCTGTGTCGTCGATGATGTAGATGTCGGGCATTTTCTCCAAGCCCGAAGCAATCTTCATTTCCTCGACTATGTTATATAGGCGGGGATAGTCATCGCGCTTTATTTTCCTGGCTCGGGAGATTGCCAGTAATATACTGTCACCCTGGAAAAAGGCAATCAGATTCATCACCGCCCATATCGCAAAGGCTATTAGCAAGCCGCCGATACCGTTATCCATGAAGGCAACCCCCAGGAAATAGCCAATTAGAAGCAGTAACGCTGCCATCGCTACTACCAGTATTACCGACCTTATCCGATTGGACCTAATTTGTTCCCACATAGATAAGCTTCTCCTGGCTAAGTGAAACTAACCTTGGGCGCCACTCTCTCCTCAGCTACAGTAACCTCGAAGAATTCGCCAGCCTTGAAACCAGTCATACCGGCTATTATGTTAGAAGGAAACATATGGGTCTTATTGTTATAATTCAGTACTGAATCGTTATAGAACTGGCGCGAAAAGCTTATCTTGTTCTCGGTTGAAGTCAACTCCTCCTGGAGAGCAAGGAAGTTCTGGTTGGCTTTAAGGTCAGGATAATTCTCAACCACAGCCAGCAGCCTGGATAAGGCACCACTTAGTCCAGCCTCAGCTTTAGATTGGGCACCAACGCCAGTGCCAATTGCCTTTTGTGCCAGGTTGCGAGCATTGGTAACTGCTTCCAATGTCTCTCGCTCGTGCTTCATGTAACCCTTAACCGTCTCCATTAAATTGGGGATGAGGTCGTGCCTTCTCTTGAGCTGAACATCAATCTGTGCCCAGGCGTTCTTCACCCCGTTGCGTAGCCTTACCAGGCTGTTATAGGTTCCGGCGAAGAAGAGAAGAAGAATTACCACGACGCCAATGATAATATAGACCGCAATCATAAAACACCTCCATAAATATTTCTTTTTCCATAGCTATAATGTACCCCCATGACTAAAGTCCCCGGCCTTCCGCTAAATGGAGGAATGCCCTACTCCTACTGCCTCCCCCTGGCACGACTTAGCCCCGGGCTCTGAATACCTCCCCCAGGAAGGTAATAACGCGTCCTTGGGAGTCTGTCGCGTCGGATGGTTTCTCAAGGAGCTGTGTTATCAACTGACCAACCTCCCCACTGTCAAACCACAACCCATGTCCCTCTTGGCAAACATCAATGAATATTTCAGGTTGTTGTCCTATAGTTGTTTTCTTCATTTTCTGATTACAGATGGGGCACCTGCGCTTCTTCTCCAATGACTTGGCTTCCGGGAAGTTGATGATATTATTGAGGAAAAGGTTTAGGCTCTCTAGGTTCATAGATTCCAGCAGTAGCTCAAGCTCTTCAGAATCAAACCATACCCCCCGGCAGTTAGTGCAATAATCAAGTTCAATCTGGTTATGTTCAACAACTATCATTAAATTGCTGCAAGCAGGACACTTCACCGAAATTATCTCCAAAAGGTGCTTTTCTAAGTGTAGATAAAGGACTAAGCTATGTCAAGGGAAGCACACGAATGGTTCAATATTTTTAGTGTGAAAAAGTGCTTGGGAGAGGCTGAAGAGTTGAAGTGTCCCTGTATGTCCCCTCTGAGTGATTGATATTGACGAAGTTGAACTGTAGTGTAGGCAAGGTGCTTGATTTTGCTAATGTCTGGTTTCCCATAAATGCAACACCACTGTGGATATGAATTTTTTCAATTGACGGGACTTCTCCACAGTTGTATTATGCAAGTAACTGTTAGCAAGGTGGAATACTTACCGTATTTTGAACGCATGGTCAAAGCATCTCGCTGCCCAATAATAGAAGAAATACACATAAAATTGTCGCCGCTTGACGTCTTCGAACTCTTCAAGAACAATCAGTTTAGTTTCTTTTTAGATAGCGGTATGGACCCTGGCAAATTAGGCCGCTATTCTTTTATCGGTGATAGTCCCTTTCTCATACTCAACTCTCACGGCAGTAAGATTACTCTTACCCGGGGTAATGAGAAGAGCAGTTTAAGTGACAATCCCTTTGATGTGGTTAATAATTTGCTGGAAATCTATCACCTAGACTTTCCTTCCCCACCAGTACCATTCCTTGGTGGTGCCGTAGGTTACTTCAGCTATGACCTTTGTAATTTTATTGAGCGTTTGCCTGGTACTGCTGTCGATGACCTCCAGCTACCTGAGTGCTATCTCGGCTTCTATGACCTGGTAGTAGCCTTTGACAATCTTCAAGGCAAAGCCTATATCATCTCCACCGGTTTACCGGAATTGAGGGAGACCCAAAGAATGGAGAGGGCTACCAAGCGCCTTAAGGAAGTTAAGGAGAGACTTGCCGATGTATCAGCTTCGGGTATAGAAGCACCGCTGATGCCAACATCCTCTACTATGGAGCAGGTGAGCCTAGTGGGAGGGTTTACTCATCAAGAATATGTGGATGCCGTTCAGCAAGCTCGGAAGTATATCATTGATGGTGATATCTTCGAAGTGAATCTCTCACAGCGTTTTGAGGCTGAGATAACTATCACCCCCTACGAACTATACCGACGGCTGCGCCAGATAAACCCGGCGCCCTTTGCCTGTTATCTTAACTTCGATGAGGTCTCCGTAGTCAGCGCTTCACCGGAGAGATTTCTCCGAGTTAGGGGAGACTGGGTAGAAACACGTCCCATCAAGGGCACTCGCCCACGGGGAAAGACTATAGAGGAAGACGAAGCTCTAGCCGATGAGCTAATGAGTAGCGTCAAGGACAGGGCGGAGAACATCATGATAGTGGACCTGGAGAGGAACGACTTGGGCCGCGTGTGCCGTTTTGGCACCATCAGGGTGACCGAATTAACCATACTGGAAGTGTTTCCTACCATTTTTCATCTTACCTCCACGGTGGAGGGGAGGCTCAGGGAGGGCAAGAACTGCATTGATTTGCTCAAAGCCACTTTCCCAGGTGGTTCCATAACGGGAGCTCCTAAGGTACGTGCTATGGAGATTATAGACGAATTAGAGCCTACTAAGAGGAGTGTATATACCGGAAATATCGGTTATTTGAGTTTTAATGGTGACCTTGACCTTAACATTGCTATCCGTACTTTTTTGGTTAAGGGAAGTAAGGCTTATTTCCAGGTGGGTGGAGCTGTAGTTTATGATTCTGACCCTGATGATGAGTATCAGGAAACACTGGCTAAGGGTAGGGCGCTGACCGATGCCCTTAATATGACGGTTGTTAAGTGAGTGGATATGGTCATAGTCATTGATAACTACGATTCCTTTGTTTATAACCTAGTACAGTACCTGGGTGAACTGGGTTGGAAATCGGTAGTTTATCGCAATGACCAAGTAACCCTGGCACAAATTGAGAGCCTGAGTCCCTCTCACATTATCATCTCTCCAGGACCATGTACTCCACTTGAGGCGGGTATCTCAAATGATATTATCTGGCGCTTTTCCGGGAGAATCCCCATTCTCGGCGTCTGCCTAGGACACCAGTGCATCGGCTATGTCTTTGGTGGTCAGGTTATCCGTGCCGCCCTGCCTACTCACGGTAAGAGTTCCCTGGTTTATCATGACAGTAAGACGGTGTATCAGAACCTGCCCAACCCCTTTGAGGCAGGCCGTTATCACTCCCTGGTAGTAGAAAGGGACACCTTACCTTCGTCACTGGCAGTGACTGCTGAGACTGATGACGGTGTGGTTATGGGTATTCGGCACAAGGACTATGTTGTCGAGGGGGTACAATTCCATCCGGAGTCAATAATGACCGATACAGGTTACGATATTCTGAGGAATTTCCTAAACTTCATGCAGCCAAGGTGGACTGGAGATTAGGCCTATGAGTGAAATTGTTTACCTTAATGGTTCTTTAATTCCCCGCAGTCAAGCTAGGATATCCGTTCTGGACTACGGTTTTCTGTACGGGTTTGGCCTCTTTGAAACCATGCGTGCCTATGAAGGGCAAGTATTTCGTCTGGATAGCCACTTAAAGCGACTGGTATGTGCTGCCGAAGTACTGGGATTTCCCATCAGGGTGACAGATTTGAGAAATGCAGTGATGGCTACTATTCAGGCTAACCAACTTGGTGATGCTCGCATCCGCATTGCTGTTTCTATCGGTGAGGGAAGTATGGTTCCTGACCCCGATACATGTAAGCAACCTACAGTGCTGATACTAGCCGAAGATTACCATCCTTACCCCGAACAGATTTACCGGAAAGGATTTAGGGCGGTTATCTCTTCCATCCGCCGCAACAGTCAATCACCGCTCTCTAGGCTTAAGTCAGCCAACTATCTGGAAAATATGCTCGCCAGACAAGAGGCAAGAGCGGCCGGGGTTAACGAGGCTCTCTGCCTCAACGAAAAGGGGCTTTTGGCTGAGGCAAGTATGAGTAACATCTTTCTGGTAGATGATGGTATGCTACGGACACCAGGAAAGGAAAACGGAATTCTACCTGGTATTACCCGTGAAGTAGTTCTGGAGATGGCTCTGCAGCTAGGCATCACCACCTTTGAACAGGATATCAGACCGAATGAGCTTTCCCATATCCAGGAAGCTTTTCTGACCAATTCGCTTATAGAAATTATGCCGCTTACTGAGATAGAGGCTAAACCTGTTGGTTCTGGCAGACCAGGTCCTGTTACCCAGCAACTCATGGCAAACTACAGGAAATTAGTGCTTGCTTCTACGACCAGCGGACAATAGCGTCACTCACCCTGCAGACCTTTACCATCTGAAGCACATCGTGCACCCGCACTATATCGGCACCCTTGGCAATTCCAATGGCTATTGCGGCAGCGGTACCTTCCAGGCGTTCATCACTGGGCATGTCCAGTACCATGCCGATGAATGATTTACGAGATGGCCCAATCAAAATAGGTCTTCCCAGCCCCTGCATTTCATCCAATCGGCGAATTATCTCCAGTTCTTGCCGCCAGCTCTTGCCAAATCCAATCCCAGGGTCGACAATAATATTCTCCCACGGTACCCCCAATTTCAATGCCACCTCCAGACTATTTTCAAGGGATAAGGTTACTTCAGTCATAAGGTCATCATAATAGGCAATATCGCGCTGAATCCCGGCGTCATAACCCCCTTTATCGCGCTGGTTACTCATTAAAATAAGAGGGATACCCTGTTCGGCAGCTAGTTCCGCAAGATGAGAGTCTTTTTTCAAACCCCACTGGTCGTTTATCATGTTTGCACCAGCCTCAAGTGCTCGTTGGGCTACCTCTGACTTATAAGTATCAATGCTGATAGGTATGGGTATTTCGGAAGTCAGCCGTTCTATCACCGGGACTACCCGCCTGATTTCCTCGTCAATTGAGACCGGGGTTGAGCCGGGGCGGGTTGATTCACCGCCGATGTCCAGTATGTCGGCCCCCTGATTCACGAAGTGATGTGCCTGTGCCACAGCAGCGTCAAGGTTAGTAATCCCATCACCAGAGAAAGAGTCTGGGGACATGTTGACAATACCCATAACATAGGTTCGCTCCCCCCATCGGAATTCTGTGTTTCCACATCTGGTAGTACCAAACTGATTCATAGTCAACCCCTTAGTAAAAGTTGCTTCCACTCTGGTTATGGTATATTCCTATTAGCCTCCTTAAAGGTAAGGGAAGCAAGAAAAGGACGCCTTCTTGAGGGAGTAACCGGTTATATAATTACTACATTATAACACACTGCCTTAAGCCATCATAAGCTCTTATGTCTCGGATATTTTCTAAATTAAGACTCAACGGCCATTATGAAATCAAATCCCCCTGCTTTCAACTTGTCCTGAAATAGAGTTGAAAAGATAGTTCAACATAGCCGTGTTTAATCTATAAGAATCAGCCACACCCAACTCCTGGCTTCATTTTGGGCAAAGCTCAACTGCATTCCAGCCTTTTTGGCGGTAGTTACAACATCTATACCCAAAGCATCCATCGCCGGTCTTGCTTTCAAAGGATGACGACAGGGCTCCCCGGGTCCAACACATTGGTCACATAAGAGGCAACCAGTAGCTGATAGTCCGGCGGCAAAATGATATCCTTCTTTAAGGCAGAGAGACTCTATCTGTCTGGTTATTTTGTATGGTATCTCCAGATTGTCTCTGAGGGAACGAAGGTAGTCCGTTGTTGGTGTTGACGGCTGTATCTCCTCCACTCCGACAGCCTTGAATACCTCCCACGTCTCTGTTATCTCAACTGGACCGGTCAACTCTTCGGGTGGTCCAGACGTTACGGAGTCCGTTTTTAGCAGAATAGCACCGTGATAGCGTTTAAGGACATTCTTAAATTGCGAGATGGGCATCGCATTAGGCGGGCACATCAAGTTGGTGCCATAAAAAGGACACCGTGGCGCCAGGCATTTTAAGGCTACTCTCTCATCCACCACTATATCAGTAGCCGGTATAGCTACCGCTTCCGATGCTCCCAGCTCTTTTGCCCTCCCGCACAAGAACTTCAGGTAAGATTCAAGCCTCTCATCCATTTTAAT
>CAZMJZ010000033.1:0-12294 GCA_964566845.1 uncultured Dehalococcoidales bacterium
GGGAAGTTCTCAACATTAAGTCGCAATATAGCCTCAGTGCCCAAATCTTCATAAGCTATAACCTCTACCTGTTCGATGGATTGAGCTAGTAAAGCGCCAGCGCCACCTATGGTAGCCAGGTAAACAGCTTTATATTTTTGGATAGCTTTTTTCACTTCTGGTGAACGCTTACCCTTACCAATCATAGCTCTGATTCCGGCAGCAATAAGCCGTGGAGTATATATATCCATACGACCGCTAGTAGTGGGACCGGCTGAACCAATAACTTGGTTTGGTCTGGCAGGAGATGGTCCCATATAATAAAGTGTTTGCCCGTTAAGGTCGAAAGGTAGCTTGTCACCTCTATCCAAGGCTTGAACGAGCCTGCGGTGAGTGGCATCACGAGCAGTATAGATAACCCCGGAAATTAGAACCCTCGTCCCTACGGTCAGCTTTTCTACCACTTCAGCTTCAATTGGTGATGTAATATTTATCAATCTCTCCCCTTTATAGTATTGTCTCTTTATGACGAGCGCTGTGGCACTGGAGATTGATGGCTACCGGTAGGCTGGCAATATGGGTAGGCATAACCTCGGCGTTTACTGCCAGTGCAGTGGTCCTACCGCCGAAGCCCAGCGGTCCAATACCTAAACCATTTACCTGGGCTAGAATTTCTTTCTCAAGCTCAGCAATTTCAGGGTCAGGGTTTGGCTTGGCTACCGAGCGCAATAATGCCTTCTTAGCCAGTAACATTGCCTTTTCTGCCGTGCCGCCTATTCCAAGACCAATAATCAATGGCGGACAGGGATTACCTCCTGCCTCATCAACAGCTCTTACTACCAGGTCAATAATGCCCTGTCTGCCATCACTTGGCTTGAGCATAGCTAGTTGGCTCATATTCTCAGCCCCGCTCCCCTTGGGCATAACCGTAACCTTTAGCTGGTCGCCAGGAACTATCTCAGTATGAATAACGGGAGGGGTATTATCTTTAGTATTTATTCTGGCTGAGAATGGCTGGCTGACAATGGATTTGCGCAAATAACCCTGAGCATAGCCCAGGCGCACTCCTTCCTCCACGGCATCATACAGGTCACCGCCAATAACATAAGTTTCCTGACCTATTTCAAGGAAGACCACGGCTGTGCCGCAGTCCTGGCATAACGGAAGACGCTCCTCTTTGGCAATTCGGGCATTCTCCAGGAGCTGACCTAAAACCTCCTTGCCCAGAGAAGATTCCTCAGTCTGCTGCGCCTGCTCTAGGGCTGATATTACATCCTCGCCCAGCTCAAAGCTTGCCTGCTGGCATAGCTGGGCTACCGCCTGAGTAACAGCGCTTGCTTCAATCTCTCTCAATTCCTATCTACCTCAATTAGGTTTTAGGTAACCCTATCCCCTTTATCCCGTTAGGAACTCTAACGGGGTTTATTCCCTTCCCCTTGATAAGGGGAAGGGAAATTCGTTATATAAGAGAGGCTCCGCTCACCAGAGGCGACTCTGTCAACCTCTCTTTGACTCTCCTTTAATATCTTATTCCTTCAAAGGAAAGGGGGAAGTATTATGTATGAAGGGGCTTCGCCCCTTCCCGTTACCCTAGGATGCATTTGATATTAGCTTTAGCTCAATTTCATAGTTCTCACCAGCTCCTGCACCGCCTCGGCTGATGTGGCTAGGGCTTGCTTTTCCTCAGGGGTTAGCTCTAGCTCAATTATTTGCTCAATGCCACTTTTACCCAGCTTTACCGGGACGCCGATGACAGTATCCTTAATCCCGTATTCTCCCTTCAGATAAGTGGCACAGGGCAAGACTTCCTTCTTATCCAAGATTACGGTTTCTACCATCCGGGCAGCGGCGGCTGACGGGGCATAAAAGGCGCTACCAGTTTTAAGTAATTCCACAATCTCCTCTCCACCCTTTATAGTGCGCGCTACCAGTTTGTCAATAGTCTCTTGTGGCAGGAGCTTGGTTATTGGTATGCCGCCAACTGTGGCTAGCCTGGGGATAACGACCATATTGCTACCGTGCTGCCCCAGAACATAGGCGGATACATCTTTTACTGAGACCTTAAACTCAGCGGCGATGAAGCTGTGAAGCCGGGCGCTATCCAGGATGCCGGATAAACCAAATACCCTATTTCGGGGAAACTGACTGGTGTGGATAGCTAAATGGGTCATAGCATCTACCGGATTGGTAACCATAATGATAATGCAGTTGGGTGAGTGGTTGACTACATTCCGGGTAACCTCGGTAATAATCTTTATATTAATTTTTAGCAACTCATCACGGGTCATACCTGGTTTTCTAGCAGAGCCAGAGGTAATAACTACCACATCCGAGTTAGCCGTTTCCTGGTATCTATTGGTTCCAATTATATGAATATCAAAGCTGAGGATAGGCGCCGACTCAACAATATCCAGCGCCTTACCTTGAGGCAGACCCTCAATAATATCCATTAACACTATGTCGGCATCGCCTCTCTCAGCCAATCGCCGAGCGCAGGCGGCACCGACATTCCCCGCACCAATAATGCTAACTTTACTGATATTGGTTATCTACCTCACCCCCTTAATCCCCCTCTCCTTCAAAGGAGAGGAGGAAGAATTATATATGAAGGGGCGAAGCCCCTTCAATCTACCCTTAATAGATGACCTTAATCTTGTTAGGTATTTTATAGTTTCCCTAGTTTTTCAATTACGGCATCGGCTACCTGTGAAGTGCCTACCACCTGGGCACTGGACATATTAGTCTTCATATCATAGGTAACACTCTTCCCCTCGGCGATAACCTCAGCTATAGCTTCTTCCAACCTATCAGCCGCTTCTGTCTCGTCAAGGTGGTGTAGCATCATCACTCCGGAAAGCATCACCGCCATAGGATTGACCTTATTTTTACCGGCATACTTAGGAGCACTGCCGTGGGTTGGCTCAAAGACGGCTATGTCATCACCCAAATTAGCTCCGGGGGCTAGCCCCAGTCCACCTACCAACCCGGCGCACAAGTCGGAGATTATGTCCCCGTAAAGATTAGGAGCTACTATTACATCAAACTGTTGCGGTCCTTTCACCAGTTGCATGGTCATGTTATCTACAAGTCTATCCTCAAATTCAATGTCAGGGTATTCTTTGGCAACCTCTCTGGCGATAGCCAGGAACAATCCATCCGAGAATTTCATAATATTGGCTTTGTGCACTGCGGTTACCTTTTTTCTTTGATGAGCTCGGGCATAATTAAAAGCGAACCTTACAATCCTTCGACTGCATGTCTCCGAGATTAACTTTATACTGAAACCTGAGTCCGTCCTGACTGCCTCTCCCTTCGTCTCTAGGAGTAACTCTATAAGCCTTACTGCTCCGGGAGTTCCCTCCTCAAACTCAATACCACTATAAAGGTCTTCAGTATTTTCCCTTACCACCACAATATCCACATCTTTGTATAGAGTGGGAGCTCCGGGGTAGGTTTTACATGGACGGAGACAAGTATAAAGGTCAAGACTTTTACGCAGAGCTACATTTACACTTCTGAAGCCTGAGCCTATAGGTGTGGTAACTGGCCCTTTAAGGGCAACCTTGTTTTTCCTGATGGATTCAAGTGTATATTCAGGGAGGAGGGCGCCAAACCTTTCCTTAGCACCGCCACCAGCATAGGCTAAATCCCAATTAAAGGCGACTCCAGTCGCTTCCAAAACCCTTCTAGTAGCTTCGGTAATCTCAGGCCCTATTCCATCTCCGGGTATAAGGGTAACATTATACGCCACTAGCATGCCTCCTTAATCAATCTCAAGTTATAGCTTAAAATCGCCATACTTCTGTATATAGGGGATAAGCCCGCCTTCGTCAAGGATATGGAGCATTACCTCTGGGATTTGGCTAAAAGTTAGCCGGTTGCCATTGGTTATGTCGTTTACTGTGCCTGCTGCAAGGTCTACCTCCAGCTTATCCCCATCGTTAATCTTATCAGTATCGCATATTAATACCGGAAGCCCTAGATTGATAGCGTTTCTAAAGAAAATCCGGGCTACTGATTTAGCCAATATAGCACTTACCCCGACTATTTTAATAACCAACGGGGCGTGCTCTCGACTGGAGCCAAGTCCAAAGTTGGCGCCGGCAACTATGAAATCCCCCGGGGTTACCCTGGAGGCAAAAGTGGGGTCAGCATCCTCCATTACATGCTTGGCTAGCTCAGGTGGGTCACTTCTCAAATGAGCCAGACGACCCGGAGTGATATGGTCGGTTGAGATATCATCACCGAATTTAAAGGCTCTTCCGGTAAGCATCTAAACTACCTCTCTAGGGTCGGTGATTTCACCGGTGATAGCTGTAGCGGCAGCCGTAGCCGGGCTACCCAGATAGATAAATGCTTGGGGATTACCCATCCTCCCCTTGAAATTTCGGTTAGCCGTAGATAGGCAGGATTCTCCATCCCCCAGCACTCCCTGATGGAGACCAAGGCAAGCCCCACAGCCGGGTGGTAAGATAACAGCTCCAGCTTCAATTAGGCTTTGGATATAGCCTGCCTTAATAGCCGCTAGCAGAACCTGCCGTGAAGCTGGGGCAATTATTAGTCTAGTTTCAGAGTGGCGTTTCTTTCCTTCCAGAATGGTAGCTGCTATAGCCAGGTCTTCCAGACGTCCATTAGTGCAGGTGCCAATAAACACCTGTTGGATTTTGGTTCCTTTAAGCTCTATTGCCAGGGCAATATTATCCACGGTATGGGGTTTAGATACAGTGGGCTCAAGCTCAGCCACATTGATATTGATGGTTTGTTCATAGGTGGCATCGGCATCAGGGAAGACTGACTGGTAGTGATTACCCCGCTCTTGTAACATTAGATAGTCTTTGGTTATGTTATCGGCGGGGAAAAGCCCTACCTTAGCCCCAGCCTCCACTGCCATGTTAGCTATGGTAAAACGCTGCGACATAGTCATACTATCCACGGTATCACCGCTAAATTCTAGTGCTTTATAGGTAGCGCCATTAGCTCCAATACTTCCGATAAGATGAAGAATGAGGTCTTTAGCATAAACTCCTTCAGGGAAATTACCTGTAACTACCACCTTAATGCTTTCTGGAACCCGGAACCAAGTCTTACCCAAACCGAAGGCAATAGCTATGTCAGAAGAACCCATGCCGGTAGCAAAAGCACCTAGACCTCCAGCAGTTACGGTATGGGAATCAGCACCGACAATTATATCACCCGGCTTAGCCAGAGATTCGGCTACTAACTGGTGGCAGATGCCATCTCCCACATCAAAGATAATACAGCCAGTCTGTTGAGCAAAGTGGCGCAGGAGCATATGTTCGGAGGACAATATATAATTAGGACTGGGGGCAGCGTGGTCCAGGAATAGAGCAGTTTTGTTCGGGTTAGCCAGGTGCTCAAACCTGCTTGTCTGAAATTGCCTTATTGTTAGTGGTCCGGTAGTATCCTGGGCGAAAACCAGGTCTACCTCAGCCACCACAATATTTCCTGCCTGGGCATTACTTCCAGACTTTTGACTCAGTATCTTCTCAGCTAATGTTTTTCCCACGGTAGCCTGGCGCTCACTCTGCTAAATTAATATCTAACCGATTACAACCAGGACATCATTTCTAGCTACACGGTCGCCACCCTTAAAATTTATCACCTTAACCTGCCCGCTAACTGGACTAGTCAGAGCATTAGCCATTTTCATTGCTTCCAAGATAACCACAGCATCACCAGCCTTAACCTCGTCGCCTACCTCCACCTCATAGCGTATTATTATACCTGGCATAGGGGCAATAATAGTCGTCTCTTCAACCTCAACCACATCTGACGGTGCTTTTTCCACCACTGGTTCAGTCGGTGTAGCCACAGGGGGAGCAGCTACTGGTTCGACTGGCGGAGCAACAGCAGGAGTATCGTCCAGAACAGGCAGCGGGGGAGCACCAACTGCTTCCACGCCCACACTATAGACATCATCGCCAACATAGACATTAAACGTTCTGACATTAGCCCCCTTTGGTGGTATCTCTACCAGCTTGCCAGCCTTTGCCTTGGCGATAAGCTCTTCTTCACGCTTCACATCCTCCATCGTCTTCGGCTTTACTTCGGGTGGTGGGAGTTCCAAACCATATTTCCACCTTAAGAAGCGCATTCCGGTGGTGGGATAGAGGGCGTAGGTGAGCACATCACCAATATCCCGAGCAATATCCTTGGTCGCCTCTTTAGCCTTATCTAGCTCTGGTTCTAGAATATCGGCAGCGCGACAGGTAATAGGTGTCTCTCCTCGTTCATATCCGCTAAGCACTATTTTCTGAACTTCGGGGTCAATGTGGGCTGGAGGTTTACCGTACAGTCCATAAACATAGTCCTTTACCTGACCTGATATCATCTTATATCTTCCAAAGAGGACATTCTGAACAGCTTGAATGCCAACAATCTGGCTGGTGGGGGTAACCAGGGGCGGGTAGCCCAGCTCTTTTCTAACTCGTGGTAACTCCTTATAGACCTCATCTAACTTATCCAGGGCACCAGCCTCTCGTAGCTGCATTACCAGGTTGGTTATCATACCCCCGGGAATCTGGTGGATTAGTACACCGGTATCGATAACTGCCATCCTAGTAGTATCCAGAAAGTCACGATACTTAGGGGTTATAGATTCAATGTACTGACCCAATTTGAACAGGTGAGTTAAATCAAGCCCGGTGTCTCTGGGTGTTCCCTGAAGGGCAACAACAATAGGCTCAATAGCTGGATGTGATGAGCGCAGGGCAAAGGGAGCCAGGGCGGTATCAATTATATCTACCCCAGCTTCAATAGCCTTGAGACAACTCATAGACGCCATGCCACTGGTGTAATGGGTATGCAGGTCTATCGGTATAGTTAATGCCTGCTTGAGTGCTTTAAGTAACTCGTAGGCATCATCAGGAGACATAAGTCCAGCCATGTCCTTTATGCACAGGCTATCGGCCCCCATGTCCTGAAGGATAAGCGCCTTATTGACATAGTAATCAATATTATATACCGGACCACCCAGTTTTGGCTCAGTTAGCGAGTAGCACAGTGAAAGCTGGGCATGCTTACCGCATTCCTTAATCGCCTTGAGAGCGGTCTGAAAGTTGCGCTCGTCATTAACGGCATCAAATACCCTGAAGATATCAATACCCACTTCGGCGGCGTGATAGACAAAGGCAGTTACTACATCATCGGCATAGTTGCGATAACCTACAAGGTTCTGCCCTCTAAGTAACATCTGAAGAGGAGTATCAGGCATAAGCTTTTTCAAGATGCGCGGTCTTTCCCACGGGTCCTCATTCAGGAATCTGGTAGGAACATCAAAGGTAGCCCCACCCCAGACCTCCATAGAGTAGAACCCGGCTTTATTCATCTCCCCGGCAATACCTTCCATATCCTCAGTGCGCATTCGTGTCGCTAGAGTGGATTGATGTCCGTCACGGAAGGTAACATCTGTGATTTTCACAGGGTTCCTTGCCATTTCCATTTAGTCTATTCCTTTCCGGTGGGCATTATTTGTAATTAAATTAAAGTCTTTCATGCTCTCATTGAGCCCCGTCGTTTAAAAATCTTCCACCGACTAATTTTCTGTTGAGTATCAACCGTAGGAGCTACTGAAGGAGGTTGCTGTTCCGTCTGGATGTAGGCATTGACAGCACCCATAATGGCGGCTATTAACTTCCCTTTATCCTCCATATTCTCCCCCTCGCCGCCTTATAACGGAATATTCCCGTGCTTTTTGCGCGGGGGAGAACTATCAGTGGGGTTCTCAAGTATCTCCAGCGCCCTAATCAACTTAGGACGTGTTACCCTAGGGTCGATAACATCATCAATATAACCCCTGGATGCAGCGGTATAAGGGTCAGCGAATTTCTCTCTATACTCGCTGACTAGTTTCCCCCGTGTCTCATCCGGGTTAGCTGATACGGCTATATTTTTCCTGAAGATAATATTTACTGCTCCTTCTGGTCCCATGACAGCAATCTCTCCGGTGGGCCAGGCGTAATTAATATCACCGCGGAGGTGCTTTGAGCTCATCACAATATAGGCTCCCCCATAAGCCTTGCGGGTGATAACAGTAACCTTGGGCACAGTAGCTTCGGCATAGGCATAGATGAACTTGGCACCGTTTCTGATGATGCCACTGTGCTCCTGATGGATGCCAGGCATAAATCCGGGGACATCAACGAAGCTAACCAAGGGAATGTTAAAGGCATCACAGAAGCGGATGAATCTAGCCCCTTTAATAGCAGCGTTAATATCAATAACCCCGGCTAAGTAAGCTGGCTGCTGGGCCACAATCGCCACTGGCTTGCCATTTAGTCGAGCAAAACCGACAATAAGGTTAGGTGCAAAATACTGGTGCACCTCCATAAAGTCGCCGTTATCTACTACACTAAGGATTAGTTCCTTCATATCATAAGCATCATTGGGGTCATCGGGGATGAGATTAAGCAAGCTTTCGTCTATCCTTGTTGGGTCGTCAGTAGGCTCAACCTCCGGTGGGTCCTCCATATTATTCTGGGGGAGGAAGCTCAACAGCCGGCGCACCATCTGGAGACATTGTTGCTCATCATCAGCCACAAAGTGGGCAACACCACTCTTTTGAGCATGAGTCATGGCTCCACCTAGTTCCTCATAGCTAACCTGCTCACCAGTAACTGCCCTAACCACATCGGGACCGGTAATATACATCTGGCTTATACCCTTAACCATGAAGACGAAATCGGTTATAGCTGGGCAATAGACTGCCCCGCCGGCGCATGGACCCACTATTATCGATAGTTGTGGGATAACCCCTGAACACAGAGTATTGCGCAGAAGCATATCACCTACGCCACCGAGGCTCATAACCCCCTCTTGAATACGTGCCCCACCGGAGTCATTTAAGCCAATTATAGGCGCTCCTTTTTTAAGGGCTAACTCCATAACCCTGCAAATTTTCTGTGAACTTACTTCAGATATTGAGCCACCGAAGACAGTAAAATCTTCGGAGTAGACAAAAACAAGCCTGCCATCTATCCTGCCTGAGCCAGTAACTACAGCATCACCCAGATATTGCTGCTCATCAAGACCAAAATCAGTAGCTCGGTGAGTGATGAAGAGGTTCAGCTCTTCAAAGCTACCTGGGTCAAGAAGAATATCAATTCTCTCGCGAGCGGTCAGCTTACCTCGAGCGTGCTGCTGTTGAATGCGCTTCTCCCCACCACCAGCCTTTGCCTCTTTTTCAAGTTTGTATAGTTTATCCAACTTATCTTCTACTGCCATTTGAGACCTCTTATGTGAAGTCTAAAAGTATACCAAATAATCTTATCATACTGCCTATCATATAAGCAAGAATTCGTACTCGTTCAGTTGACTAGCGACAAATTACTACCGTTTTTGTCCTTGCGAATATACTGAAGCAACCTAAATTGCCGAAGCAATCTCGGAGTAGAGCAACCGTGAGATTTCTTCGCTTCGCTCACAATAATACAGAAGCGAGAATAAGATATGTCATATTCTGAGTAATATAGTATCCTGATTCTATCTTAATAATACAGTCGCTCTCTATCAACCTCATACTATAAAATATCCGATGGGTAATATTTGATAATTGGTCAAGGGGTGTTTATAATAAGGGTGAGGTTTGGTACAGTTGAATTTGGAACAAGTAACAGCATATCTTGGTCTTGGCTCAAATATGGGAAACCGCCAGGATAACCTGGATAGGGCATTAGATTTTCTATCACAAAGGTTGAGAGTAAATAATGTTTCATCTGTATATGATACTGAGCCAATAGGTAATGTTCAGCAGCCTCGCTTTCTCAACTTGGTGTGTCAGGTTTCTACCACGCTCATCCCAATGGGGTTACTTACCCTGGCTAAGGGCATTGAATTAAAGCTAGGTAGAACTTCGGGAAAATCCAATGCTCCTCGCTCTATTGATATAGACATTCTTTTTTACGGTAATAAGATTATTGAGACTCCTGAGCTGATTATCCCTCACCCCCGGGTGACGGAGAGAGCATTTGTACTTGTTCCCCTAGCCGAGATTGCACCTGACCTGGTGCATCCAGTAAGCGGCAAGGCTATTGAACAGTTGTTGAAAGAGTTAACCGTGGTTCAGGATGTGCTTAAATTGGAATATGGTTAAAGAGAGAAATGTATCAGATATCTGTAGAGCAAGATTTTGATGCTGCCCACTTTCTACGGGGTTATCACGGCAAGTGCGAGGCATTACATGGACATCGTTTCCGGGTAGTAATCAAGGTAAAATCATCACAGATTGATGATATCGGCATAGCCTATGATTTCAGGGCGCTAAAGCAACACTTAGCCGATATTCTGGCAAGGTTTGACCATACCCTCCTCAATGATTTGCCACCATTTGACGAGATAAATCCCTCTTCAGAGAATATCGCATCCACCATTTATAAAGAGCTACAACCCAAGCTGGCTGAAGTTCCGGTTTCAATCTCCTGCGTGGAGGTATGGGAGTCCCCCCAGAGTGGGGTAGTTTACAACCCTGACTAATCACGCTGATCCGGAGGTAACAGATTGGGAATGCTATCCACAATAGGGTAGTGCTGAGCGCACTTTGGACAGTATAGCGAGCCAGAAACTATCTCCTGCTCATTCTCATCGTCCACGCTTAATTCAAGCTCTCCCTTACACACCGGACAGGCTAAAATATCCATCAAGTCTCGCTTCATAGCTATATTATACCACTAACTCCTTTTCTAGCATAATCAGCTGGGTTATAGAGGTTGTTTACCGACCTCACCTCCCTAGTTCTCCTCTCCTTCAAAGGAAAGAGGGAGACAGAGGTTTCTAAATGGTGAAGCCCTCTCAGCCTTCCTCTTATAAACGACCTCTTTTAAACCGCATTGTCTTTCTGATTGACTTCTATTATAATCTAATTAAAAATAGCGAGGAGGTTCTAATTTGGCTAAGCTAAGTGAGGAAGCAAAGAAGGCAATAGGTGAGCTTGGTCCGTCAGTGGTAGCCACTGCTAGTAAGGATGGGAAGCCAAATGTGTCGCTCAAAGGGTCATTTAGGGTGCTGGACGAAGAGCATGTTATCTTCGCTGACATTGCTTCACCACGGACTACAGCTAACCTGAGGGAGAACCCGCAGCTATCAGCTATAGTCTTTGATGCCGCTAATCGTAAGGGCTGCCGAGTCTGGGGTAAGGCAGTGGAGATTCTGGACAGCGGCAACCTATTTGATACTATCTCGGCTGAGTATGCCGCTAAGGGGATGACGGTTAAGCACGTGGTTAAGGTTAAGTTGGATGAGGTCATTACCTTTTAGGTGCTTTTATCGGTTATTATAACCCTAGTTTTCTGCTGGTTGGTACCAATTCAAACTGCATCCCGGTATGTAAAGGTAAAAACCCGTCTCCCATGGCAAGATAAAGCTCAACTTGCGCTTTGAACCCTGTACAGTGACCGCCGCTTATCCATGCTACATTTAGTTTAGAGAGCTCCTCTACCGTTCGCCTTGTTATAGTATCGGATGCATCTATAAGATGCAGTCCACCAATAATACCCTCTATTTTGTTGTTGTCTGCCACTTCTATAGCCTGATTTACAATGTTGATGATGCCGGCATGGCTGCAACCAGTTACAATTACTAGCCCTTTATCCTTGACATTCGCTATAACAGAAATATCATCAAGCATTGAATCATCAACAACCATTCCATTTTCTATAGTCTTCAGCTCTATCCTCACTTCCTCAAACTCAGTTCGTCTTTTTACCTCACCAGTGGTCATAATCCCAGGCATAATCACAAAGGGTTCTTTGGTTAGAACCAAACTGCCACCAGCTTTTTCTATCTCCACCCTGGAATCACCCGGCATAATACCCACATGTCTAGGATAGGGTTGAGTAACAAAATGAAGACGGAAGATGCTTGGGTGTACAATCACCTGGACATCCTTCTTACCAATTTCCCTGAGCATACGCGCTATTCCCTGGGTATGGTCATAGTGACAATGCGTTAACACGATTGCATCGACAATTGCTGGAGAAATGCCCATGGTTTGCATATTGCTGAGCAGAGCATCGGAATTTTGACCAACATCAACCAGGATTCTCTTAGTATTTCCCCCACTCATACCTTCAAGTAAGAAGGAAACCCCATGCTGCCCCAGATATGGACTTTCGTAAAGGACAGAATCCTCTGCCAGAACTGTAATTTTTAAATAATCTAACCCACTGAGTTTTTCCATACCCATCTCCTTTCCGAGCACCCTTGTAATAAGCGAAATGCTACCACGGCATGGCTATGGCAGCATTTTGCTTTACGGTTGGTAATCAAAAATAATGGCTGCTATCGCTTACAAACTCCAGG